>ONKB01000031.1 GCA_900318305.1 uncultured Prevotellaceae bacterium
AATGCCGTATTCTGTGATGATGGCATCCACATGATGCTCTGTGTGGTCAATGTGTGAGCAGAAAGGAACGATGCTGGATATCTTTCCGTCTTTGGCTGTTGAGCTGCATGTGAAAATGGCCAGTGTGGCAGAGGTTGTATAGTCAGAAGAACCGCCTATACCGTTCATCATGCTGGTGCCGCAAACCTTCGTTGAGTTGACATGACCATAGATATCCACTTCCAGGGCGGTGTTCATGGCGCAGACGCCAAGACGTGAAATGACCTCCTGGCAGTTGGAGATTTCAGACGGCCGCACAACGATTTTTTCTTTATAAAGATGGAAGTCGTCATACAATTGCCTTAAGTTCTCCTTTGACAAAGTCAGGGCTGCTGTTGAGATAGCTTTGATGCGTCCTTCCTGTAAAAGAGAGAACAGGGCATCCTGAAACACTTCGGTGTATATGGAAAAATCGGGAATGTCTTTGTCTTTGCCCATTGCTCCCATGACGGCATTGGCTCCGCTGCCCACACCACTTTCGAAAATGAGATGTCCGGGATGTAGAATGCTGTTTTTGATGTTAAAACGCACAAATTCAGCAACATGTCCCCCAATGGTGTTGTGGATGTCAGATGAAGGTGGCAATGGACGTACTTCATCAGGAAGAGTGCAATCAACGACACCTGCAATACGGTTTGCCGGGATACAAATATAGGGTTTGCCTATGCGTTCGGTTGGGTGGGAGATTCTTACAACAGCGTGGTCCCAGCTGTTTGTTCTCTCGTGGATATCGTGAACACCTTTTATCTTTTTATCGTGCCACGAGTTGAGCTCTATGAATATGCCTTTTTCTGCCAGATGACAGATTGTCGGTGCAATTCCTGTTGCTGATGAGGGAAAAATATGGTATGATCCGCCGTGTTCTTCAATGTCAACAGCCTCAATAATGCCCCAAGTAGGTGTCCGGGTCAGTTTCTGACGTACAAAGGAGGCATTGTCGCTCAGATTAAGGTCGGTGAATTTGATTCTGCCGTCGTTATATGCCTTGCGCATATCCTTGTTGTCGCAATATGGGATGCGGCTTGTTACGGCGTCAGCCCTGCTTAATGCTCCGTCACAACTGTCACCGACAGAAGCACCTGCATTGAGATGAAGTTTGAACTCTCTGCCAGCTTGATGCTCAATGATGGCTTTTTCTGCTATGGCAGAGATGATTGCCTTGGGTGTGCCCGAAGGGCTGAAGCCTCCAAGTGCGATACAGTCATCATGAAGTATGCGACTTGCTGCTTCTTCTTTGGTTATTCGGGCTAAATTCATGAATCATGGCGGAATTTGAATGCAAAGTTATATCAAGTTTTTGTATTAAGCAGTTTTTTTCTTGCACAAATTAACAGGAAGTGCGCTGAAAAATGAAACTGACAGAATGCAGTCCAATAGCAGACCACAAAAGGATATGAAGGTTCTATACTATAGTGTCAGGAATAAGTAAAAATAATTATCTTTGCATTAATTAAAGTATTGTTATTATGGAAAATCTGCTTCTGGAACGTCGCAGTTGTCGCAAATACAAGGATACTCTACCTTCAAAAGAACTTATAGATAAAGTTGTTGAAGCTGGATTGTATGCACCTTCTGGGCATAACCAGCAGTCGTGGCTGATTGTGGTTGTTACTGAGAAAAACGTTCAGGACCGTTTGCGCAAAGTAAATGCTGAGATATGGGAGAAACCCACGGATCCTTTCTATGGTGCACCCGTCATCATCATTGTTCTTGCCGACAAAAGCAAGAAAACCTATATCAACGACGGTTCGCTGGTGCTGGGCAACATGATGCTTGCAGCTCATGAGCTTGGCCTGGCATCATGCTGGATAAACAGGGCGAAGGAAACATTCCAGCGTCCGGAGTGGCAGGAATGGCTGACTTCGATAGGTGTGGATGCCGGGCGCTATGAGGGTATAGGACATCTGGCTTTAGGATATGCTGACGGTCCGTTGCCTCCGCCCCTGCCACGCAAGCCTGACCGTGTTGTTTGGGTGGAATAGGGCGTGGATGCATAATTATTAGTGTCTAGTAAACATGTTGAAGTGTCTATTATTGTTTTTTTTGTGTAGACAAGCCCCTTTATCTTTGTAGCATTGGCTGTCCGTTATAATTGGGGGCTAAAAATGGTGTCCAAAGTTTATCGGACACCAAATAATAATAAAAAACCTCAAGACCTCTCTTTTATTTTACCATGACTTTTTTTGTCGTGCCGTCCTTGTAGCGGATGATGCTGAGTCCTTTTTTAGCCTTTGGGATCTGCCGTCCGTCAAGTGAGAAAACACTCTCCGGCTG
>ONKB01000103.1 GCA_900318305.1 uncultured Prevotellaceae bacterium
AACAGAAGATGGAAATAAAATGATTAAGGCTTGAAAACACTAAAAATGCCCTGTTCTGTCCATTTTTGGACTTTAAAGTACATAAATGGACAAAAAAGAATCTCAATCAGATGGGTTGAATAATTGTCTTTTCCAATACAGTGGTGTTCACTTTTTTCTTGCCAAAAGTCGCTTTATGGCGGCTTCAAAAATAACTGAGTTTAGATTTAGACAAAAACAATAAAAAACATAAGCCTCACCCCTTGCCCCTCTCCAGGAGGAGAGGGTAAACTATTAAACTCTTAAGCTATTAAACTTTTAAATCCTTTAAGGTTATGGTTAAGGTTAACGTTCCGTTTAGGGGAGCAGCTTCTTCTTTTTTTCCTTTATTGCAATCTGTATGAATACCAGAGAGGCGTTTTTATAACAATTATTAGGGTTTTGGTGGGGGATTGGTGATTTATTTAGTTCTTTTTAAGTCTGTGGGTTCTCCTGAAAATGTTAACTTTGCACTATAATTAATAATGGTATATTATGGAAGAAAATATTGATATCAGAAGCCTTAATGAGCTGATTGAAAGTAAAAGCAGATTTATCACCGACCTGGTCCAGGGAATGGGGCAGGTCATTGTGGGGCAGAAACACCTGGTGGATTCCCTGCTGGTTTGTCTGCTGAGTGACGGTCATGTCCTTCTGGAGGGTGTTCCGGGCCTGGCAAAGACATTGGCGATAAAGACATTGTCCAATCTGGTTGACGGCACTTACAAGCGCATACAGTTTACGCCCGACCTGCTGCCTGCAGATATTATCGGTACGATGATATACAGCCAGAAGACGGAGAGCTTTGTGGTCCGCAAGGGTCCGATTTTTGCCAACTTTATTCTGGCGGACGAGATTAACCGTGCTCCTGCCAAGGTGCAGAGTGCCTTGCTGGAGTCTATGCAGGAGCGTCAGGTGACCATCAGCAGCGAGACTTTCCCCCTGCCGAAGCCTTTTATGGTCATGGCGACCCAGAATCCTATTGAGCAGGAGGGTACATACACTCTGCCGGAGGCTCAGGTTGACCGTTTCATGCTCAAGGTCATTATTGACTATCCGTCGATTGACGAGGAGCAGCGCATCGTGAAGGACCATATTGCCGGCAAGACCCAGGAGGTGAGTCCGGTAGTCAAACTGGACGACATACTGGCTTCCAGGGAAGTGGTGAAACAGGTGTATATTGACGACAAAATCAATAACTACATTACCGATATTGTGTTTGCCACCCGTTATCCGGAGAAATACAACCTGGCTGACCTGAAAGAGAACATCAACTTCGGCGCGTCTCCGCGTGCCTCTATCAATATGGCTCTTGCCGCCCGTACCTATGCCTTTATAAAGCGCAGGGGATATGTCATCCCGGAAGACGTGAGGGCGATGGCCCACGATGTGTTGCGTCACCGCATAGGCCTGACTTACGAGGCAGAGGCCAACAACGTAACCAGCGATACCATTATCACGGAGATTCTCAACAAAGTCCAGGTGCCTTAATGGGGTTTTAGTGTGAAGCAATACTTAATTTCGGAACTGTGGATAGAAACGAACTCCTAAAACGCGTCCGGAAGATAGAAATCAAGACTCGTGCCTTGTCCAGCAATATTTTTGCGGGCGAATACCATTCTGCCTACAAGGGCAGGGGTATGGCTTTCTCTGAGGTGAGGGAATACCAGCCGGGAGACGATGTCCGCGACATAGACTGGAACGTTACGGCGCGTTTCAACCGCCCCTATGTGAAGGTCTATGAGGAGGAGCGCGAACTGACGGTGATGCTGCTGATTGATGTCAGCTCCAGCCTTGCCTTCGGTACGTCGTCGATGTATAAGCGCGATATGGTTGCGGAGATTGCTGCCACCCTGGCTTATTCTGCCAGCCAGAACAACGACAAGATTGGCGTGGTGCTGTTCTCGGACCAGATTGAGAAGTATATTCCTCCCAAGAAGGGCAGGAAGCATATCATGTATATCATCAGCGAGATACTTGACTTCCAGCCCCAGAGCCAGAAGACGGACATCAACAATGCCATTGAGTTCCTGATGCAGACCCAGCACAAGAGCTGCACGGCATTCCTGATCAGCGACTTCCTGGACCGGAAGGATTACTCGAAGGCTTTGAACATAATGAGCCGTAAGCATGATGCCGCCGCGATACAGGTGTATGACCGCTTTATGACGGCGCTGCCGAATGTGGGCCTGATCAAGGTGCAAGATGCCGAGACGAACAACGAGCTGTATATAGACACGTCGAGCCGGCGTGTGAGGGATGCCCACCGGCTGGCCTGGCTGAAGCTGCAGCAGGACCTGGCTGAGAAAATGCAGAGGAGTAACACGGATATGGTCTCAATATGTACGGATGAGAACTATGTGAAAGCATTAATAAATCTATTTGCAAAGCGAGCATGAGGAGATTGTTGTTTATATGTATAGGGCTGTGGGCGGCTTTCTGTGTAAAGGCTCAGGTTACGGTACAGGCGTCGCTGGACTCCACCGATATCTTTATAGGCCAGCAGGCCCATGTCTTGCTGAAGGTGACTGCCGACAGCAAATCGAATGTTGTCTTTCCTGTCTATCCCTCGAAGCTGCTTGTAAAGGGTGTTGAAATACTGAAAGAGGAAGTGGTGGCGACTGAGATGCTGAACAACCAGCAGCAACGCTCTATTACAAAATGCTACACGATTACCTCGTTTGACTCTGCGTTCTACTATCTTCCTCCCATGAAGGTGAAGGTGGGCACGAAGGAGTATGAGTCAAAAAGCCTTGCCCTGAAGGTGATGACGCTGGATGTTGACACCTTGCACCTGGACAAGTTCTTCGGCCCCAAGGGTATTGCCGAGGTGCCATATTCCTGGCAGGACTGGAGAACGATTTTCTGGATGAGCATCGTGCTGATATTCATGCTGCTGTTTGTGTGCTATATTGCCCTCCAGCTGCATAATAACCGTCCTATACTGAGACTTTTGCGCCTGAAGGCGGTATTGCCGCCACATCTGTGGGCAATGAAGAAGATTGAGAAACTGAAGTCTGACGAAGTCAGGAGAGCAGATACCAAGGAGTATTACTCGGAGCTGACTGATGTGCTGAGGAATTATATCCAGCGCCGATATGGGTTCAATGCCCTGGAAATGACGTCCAACGAAATTGTGGACCGCCTGATGTCGGCAACTGACGATGCTTCGCTTGACGAACTGAAAGAACTCTTTGCTACAGCCGACCTGGCGAAGTTTGCAAAGCTGCAGACGCAGTTGAGCGAGAATGACGAGAACCTGCTCCGTGCAATGAATTTCATCAATGCGACCAAGGTCGAGGAGAAAGAGGGAGGGGAGGAGAAACCCAAGATTGTTCCCCAGGAGGTGAAGCGTTCCAATCGCGACAGGCTGATACTGAAATTTGCCGTCGCTATTGTCCTGATTCTTTGCGCCGGGTTGCTGTTTGAGATATGCAGGTCGATATATAATCTATTGTATTAAAAGGAGAAAAGGATATGACATTTGCTAACAGCGGATATTTGTTATTGCTATTGTTGACAGTTCCCTACATTGTATGGTACTTCATGGCTCGCAGGAAGGAACCGACGATGAAGGTTTCTGACACTCAGGCATATCAATATATAAGACCTTCCCTGAGACAGTATCTGATACATGTTCCCTTTTTCCTGAGACTGTTGTGCTTTGTGATGGTTGTGCTGGTGCTGGCAAGACCCCAGACCACCAACCATTGGAAAAACTCGGAAGTGCAGGGCATAGACATCATGCTGTCGATAGATGTGTCGACGAGTATGCTGGCTGAGGACCTGAAGCCCAACCGTATTACCGCGGCTAAGGAGGTTGCCTCAAAATTTATCTCCAACAGCCCTAATGACAATATCGGCCTGACCATATTTGCCGCCGAGGCTTTTACACAATGTCCGCTGACGACCGACCATGCCTCATTGCTGAATATGTTCAGCGGTGTGACATGTGATCTGGCTTCAACAGGTTTGATTGACGACGGTACGGCTATCGGTATGGGACTGGCCAACTCCATATCCCGACTGAAGGAGAGCAAGGCCAAGAGTAAGGTCATCATCCTCCTGACGGACGGTTCGAACAACCAGGGCGAGATTTCGCCCCAGACGGCGGCAGAGATTGCCAAACTGAATAATATCAGGGTATATACCATCGGCGTCGGTACCAATGGTACGGCAGCATATCCGTTCCCCCTGCCCGGCGGCGGGGTGAAGTATGTCCAGATGCCGGTGGAGATAGACACGAAGACCCTGACGGAGATTGCCGACAAGACCAACGGTAAGTTCTACCGTGCCACAAGTACCCGGCAACTGGCTGAGATATATGAAGAGATTGGGAAACTGGAAAAGACCAAACTTATCGTGAAGCAATACGACAAGCATTATGAGGCCTACTTCATCTTCGGTCTGGTGGCCATGCTGTCGCTCCTGCTGGAATGCGTGTTAAAATATACATTGTTGAGAAGAATCCCATAATAATAGCGTTATGTTTAGATTTGCCAATCCTGAGTATTTATATTTCCTGATTGCGGTTCCTGCGCTGCTGCTGTTTTTCTTGTATGGGATTTACTCCAGAAAAAGGAAGCTGAGAAGGATAGGTGACCTGCCTTTGCTGAAGGGCCTGATGCCTGATGTCTCCATCAAACGTCAGATACTGAAGTTTGTGCTTGTGATGTTGGCGCTGATATGCCTTGTTATCGTGATGGCGCGGCCCCAGATGGGTATGAATGTCGACTCCAAGGAGCGTAACGGTATAGAGATGGTTGTGGCCCTGGATGTTTCCAACTCCATGATGGCTACCGACGTGGCGCCCCATCGTATAGATAAAGCGAAGATGCTCGTCTCCAACATGGCAGACAAACTGACCAATGACAAGATAGCATTGGTGGTCTTTGCCGGACAGGCTTTCATACAGTTGCCTATAACAAGTGATTTTGTGTCGGCAAAGATGTTCCTGGATGCCATTTCGCCCAATATGGTGCCTTCCCAGGGTACGAATTTAGGCGAGGCTATCCACCTCTCAATGAACAGCTTTACAAACCAGAAAAATGTTCAGCGCGCCATAGTTGTGATTACAGACGGTGAGGATCAGGCAGAGGATGCCGAGAGTGCTGCCGAAGAGGCGGCGAAGAAGGGTATCCATATTTATGTGCTGGGTATAGGCAGCCCCAAGGGCTCTACCATACCTGTATCCAATGGCGGCGCCCTGCGGGACAAGAAAGGCAATATCGTCATTACGAAACTCAATGAGGATATGTGTAACAAGATAGCTACCGCAGGTCGTGGGGCATATATCCATGTGGACAATTCCAACATAGCCCAGGAGCGTCTGTACTATGAGCTGAACAAACTGGAGAAAGCGGCTTTGGGCACAACGGTCTATTCCGACTATGCCGAGCAGTTCCAGATATTTGCCCTGTTGGCATTAATACTCCTTGTGATTGACGCTTTGGTGTTGGAGAGGAAAATAGGCTATTTCAGGCGTTATAAATTTTTTAAGAACTATGCGAAGTAAACTGTTTGTCATCACGATACTCTTCCTGTTCCCGCTGGCGCTGCTTGCACAGAGTGCAGAAAAGGTCTATATGCATAAAGGCAATAAGGAATTCCTGCGTAAGAACTATGCCGGAGCGGAGACTTATTATCGCAAGGCCCTGGAGCAAAATGCCCAGAACAGCCGTGCCCGATACAATTTAGGCAACACGTTGCTTTTCCAGCAGAAACCCAAGGAGGCGATGCAGGAATATGAGAAAGCTGCCCCGCTGGAGAAAAATCCTGCTTACAAGGCTTCGATGTATCATAATATGGGGGTTATTCTTCAGTCACAGAAGCAGTTTGGGCCTGCCATAGAGTGCTATAAAGAAGCCCTCAGGAATAATTCCTATGACAATGAGACGCGGTATAACCTGGCTTTGTGCCAGTATCAGATGAAGAACCAGGACCAGAACCAGGATAAGGACAAGGATAAGAAAAACGAAGAGCAGAAGCAGCAGGAGAAGCAGAAACAGCAATCTGACCCAGACAAGAACCCTAAAAAGGAACAGAACAAAGGGCAGAAGAATGAGATGTCAAAAGACAATGCCGATCAGCTGCTGAGGGCTGCCCAGATGAAAGAAAACCGTACCCAGGATAAAGTCCGCAAGGCTCAGTTGCATGCCAACAGAAGGCAGATGGAGAATAATTGGTAGAGATTTGCAAGATGAAACGATTGTTGATATTATACATATTGTGTTTGATAAGTGTCTGTGCTTATGCAAACGTCTCAATAACCGCCCAGGCGCCAGATGTGGTAGCCGTGGATGAACAATTCCGTTTACAGTTTACGGTAAACAGCCAGTCGGTAACAAGTGTATCCAACTTGCCGGATATTCCCGGTTTCGAGGTGCTGTACGGTCCCAGCCGTTCCACGAGTTACAGCATGCAGATTATCAATGGTAAGCAGAGCCAAAACAGTTCAACGACATACAGCTATGTGTTGATGGCAACAAAGACGGGTACCTACACGTTGCCCAAGCTGACTGTTGTCGTTGGCGGGAAGAGTTATACTTCCAATGCTGTGCAGGTGAAGGTGCTGGCCAATTCGAATGCCTCCTCAAGTCATTCCCACTCCTCGTCACAGCCGTCTGTTGTCAAGTCGCCTGCTTCCACGTCAATCAGCAATAAGGACTTGTTTATTGCTGTTACGGCGAATAAGAATGAAGTCTATGAGCAGGAACCGGTTCTGCTGACTTACAGGGTATATTCAAGGGTGAATCTTACCGAGCTTCGTGGTAATATGCCAGATTTGAAGGGATTTATGGTTAAGGAGATACCCCTTCCTCAGCAAAAGTCATTCTCTGTGGATACATTTAACGGTGAGAACTATTATACAACGGTTTGGAGCCAGTATCTGATGTTCCCGCAGCAGTCTGGCAAACTGACCATTCCCAAGATAAAATTTGACGGAGTGGTTGTTGTAAGTAACCCGAATATAGATCTCATAGATGCATTCTTCAATGGAACATCGAGTTCGGTGCGACAGCGTAAAACTATTATTGCCCCATCGCTGGACATTAAAGTCAAGCCCCTGCCGGAGGGTCCTGCGGATTTTTCAGGAGGTGTCGGTTCGTTTACGATAAAGGCGAAGGCAAAGAATGCTACCCTGAAACAGAATGAGACGTTGGATATCCAAGTGAGTATTAGCGGTTCAGGCAATGTGGATTTGATTAAGGCTCCCAAAGTGGAGTTCCCGTCGGATTTTGACACCTATGACCCCAAAATGACGAACAGCACCAAACTGACGTCTTCAAACATGAACGGCAGTCTGGTGATAGATTATCTGGCTGTTCCGAAGAATAAGGGACATTATACCATTCCCGGTATCAAACTAATCTATTTTGATACCCAGTCGCGTGATTATAAGACCATACAGACGGGACCTATTGAAGTTGAAGTCCTGAAAGGGGAGAAGAATATCTACGCCGACAAACAGCGGGAAATCCTGGCAAAGAGTGATATCCGCTTCATCAAGACTGGCGATGTGAAATTGTCACAGAAGGCTGATGTGTTCTGGAACACACCTGTTTATTGGCTCCTGTATGTGGTGGGGCTGATTCTGCTGGGAATGGTGTTGTATGTGGTTAATCACCGCATGTCAGTCAAGGGCGACTCTATCCTCATGCGCCGTCAGGGTGCCAACCGTCTGGCCATCCGCCGATTGAAGAAAGCGCAGCAGTTGCAGAAAAAGAACCAGGCAGATGCCTTCTATGATGAGATGCTCAACGCACTTAACGGTTTTGTCGCCGACAAGCTGAACATCACTATATCAGAGTTATCCAAGGAACGCGTGGCTGCCGAACTGGCAGATGCGAATGTGTCGCAGGAACTGTGTGACAGCTATCTGCGTTTGCTGGATAATTGTGAGTTTATGCGGTATGCTGGTGGTGCCGACAAGAATTTGCAGATGGATGAGATATACCATCAGGGACTTAATATCATCAGTTTGTTGGATGCGGCTATAAAAAGAAAGAAATGAAGAGATTTTGTATTATCAACTGTTTCCTGTTGCTTGTCTTGCCTGTAGCACTGGCCCAGTCAAAGCCTGAAGCAGACAGCCTATACCAGAAAGGCCAGTATGAAGTGGCAGCAAAGATGTATGAGCAATTACTGGGCAAAGGCGAGAATGCCTATATTTATTATAATCTGGGTAATGCCTATTATAGAATGCACGATCTGGCACATGCTATCCTGAATTATGAAAGGGCAGCCTTGCTGGAACCTGGCAATCCGGACATACGTTTTAATCTCTCCCTGGCGCGCAGCAAGACAGAGGACAAAGTGGCTGACACAGACCAGTTCTTTGTGTTTTATTGGTTCAACAGCATTGTCAATTCTCATAACACAGACGGATGGGCTCACATGGCACTTGTTGCTTTTGTGATGATGCTGATACTGATAGGTGTTTTCTTTTTCGGGAAACTGCCTGTTATCCGCCGGATTGCCTTGTATCTGTCTGTTTTCCTGTTTGTCTGCGTTGTGATGTTCAATGTCTTCGCTCTTGTCCAGCGCAATGAACTGCTCAGTAAGACGAGAGCCATTGTCATGAAGACAGTTCCTGTCAAGAGCACGCCCGACAACTCGGGAAACACCCTGTTTACACTTCATCCCGGAACGAAAGTGGAAGTGTCGGATAACTCGATGAGCCAATGGAAGGAGATATCCTTGCCTGACGGCAAGAAGGGCTGGCTTCAGAAGTCATCCATAGAGTTGATATAATTAAAAGAGAGTATGCTTGAGCAGTTCTTGACCTGGGACCGCAATGCCACATTGTTTATCAATGGCAGCGAGAATCTGTATTGGGATCAGGTGATTTATGTCGCCACCTCAACATGGATGTGGATTCCCATGGGTGTTGTCATGCTTTGGCTTCTTTGGCGAAATATGACTCCCCGTCAGTTCTGCTTTGCAGTACTTTTTCTTGCCCTGGCAATATTCATTTCCGACCAATTGTCATCAACGGTATTCAAGCCTGTGTTCCAGCGATGGCGCCCGACGCGTGACCCTGTGTATATGTATTTTGTTGACGTTGTCCATAATTACAGGGGAGGAATGTATGGCTTCTTCTCGGCACATGCCTCCAATACACTTTCTGTTGCGGTTTTCCTGGCTTGTCTTATCAGGAACAAAGCGCTGAATATTGTTATAATAAGCTGGTCGCTCCTGAATTGCTACACACGCTTGTATCTGGGTGTCCATTATCTGGGCGACGTATTGGTAGGCATTTGTTTCGGACTGGTGATAGGCCTGACCCTGGCATATTTCTATCGCAAATATATTGGCGTGAAAGACCCTTTGTTAAAAGATAATTCCGTACATTTGTTCTCGTGTACAATAATAGGAAGCTATTGTCTTACTTTTATCGTTGCGGCAGTAGCGTTTTTGTGAAATGATTTAATGAATAGGAACCATTATGAGACTTACAGGTAGAAGAGAGAGTAGTAATGTAGATGATCGTCGTGGAGTTAGAATCAGTGGAAAAGCTGGTGCCGGTATGGGTATTGGCGGTATGATACTTGTCGCCATTATTTCCCTGCTGATGGGTGCGAACCCAATGGATATGCTGCAGCAGATGGGAGATATGACTAATGTGACGACGACTGCCCCGAGGGAACTCTCTGCAGAAGACGAGGAAATGGGCCGTTTTGCCAAGCAGATACTGGCTGGTACGGAGGATGTCTGGGCTGAACTCTTCAAGAAGGCGGGACGCACCTATGAGAATCCTCAGATGGTGCTGTTTACCGATCAGGTCCAGTCGGGATGCGGTAGTGCATCGTCTCAGGTAGGCCCGTTCTATTGTTCCGCAGACCAGTCGGTTTATCTTGACCTCTCCTTTTTCTCACAGATGCGTTCCCAACTGGGTGCTGACGGGGATTTTGCCTATGCCTATGTTATAGCCCATGAAGTGGGGCACCATGTACAGTATCTTCTGGGTATCTTGTCAAAGACTCATGCCCAGATGTCGCGAATGTCGCAGACAGAAGCCAACAAACTGAGCGTCCGCCTGGAACTGCAGGCAGACTTCTTTGCCGGTATCTGGGCACATTACGACAACAAGATGTTCAACTCTGTGGAAGATGGTGACTTGGAAGAGGCCATGAACTGTGCTTCCAAGATAGGCGACGACTATCTCCAGAAGAAGGCACGCGGCTATGTTCAGCCTGAGACGTTTAATCACGGCACATCTGCCCAGCGCATGCAGTGGTTCAAGCTGGGCTATGAGACCGGTGATGTTTCACAGGCAGAGAAACTGATATCCATCGGTGGCTGATGCCATAGGTGCGGAGCATCACTCCTTTACGGAAAGCCTCACCCCTTGCCCCTCTCTGAGCCTCTCCCTAACCCTCCCCTCAAGGGAAGGAAAATATTAAGTTGCTTTAAGTCAAGAAGATAACAGCTCCTTCCCTTGAGGGGAGGGCCAGGGAGAGGCTCCTTGCAGGCATTTACTAGTGAGCCGAGAACGGCTCCTGTAAGCATGTTTTTTATTGATAAAGGAATGGTCCTTAACGGGGACAGGAGGGTTATTCCTTTTCCATCAGATTTTTGAATGTTGAGGGAATGGGCGTTTCAAAGCTCATCGCCTTGTGTGTGATGGGGTGGGTGAAACACAGACGATAGGCATGGAGTCCAAGTCTGCCGATAGGGGTGCTGTAGCCATATTTGGCATCTCCCACGACGGGACATCCTATGTCTTGCAAGTGTACACGGATCTGGTTTTTGCGTCCCGTTTCAAGTTTCACATCAAGCAAGGCATATTTGGGGGTGACCTGAAGGGTCTTGTAATGAGTGACGGCGAATTTCCCGCCATTGTCAGTGGGGGAACTGTGCACATGCCCGTGGCTGTCGTCATACAACCAGCTTTTTATAGTGTCGTTTTCTTTCCGGGGAATGCTGTCGGTGACGGCATAGTACCTGCGG
Source organism: uncultured Prevotellaceae bacterium (assembly GCA_900318305.1). Lineage (GTDB taxonomy): Bacteria > Bacteroidota > Bacteroidia > Bacteroidales > Bacteroidaceae > UBA6382. Next base: position 10,972 of record ONKB01000103.1, read on the forward strand.
TCGGTAATAATCTCGTGCCAGTTATCGGTGAAAATCTGTTGAATCTGTCTGCTCTTGGCGAAAAGCATCAGGCCGGAAGTCTCCTTGTCCAGACGGTGGACGATATGAACGGTGCGATGTTCACCCTTGCGCTCCAGGTATTCGTCCAGAAGCGTCTTCATGCAAAATCCGTGGTGTCCTGTCGGCACGCTGAGAACTCCGGTTTTCTTATTGACCACTATCAGCCATTGGTCTTCATATTCAATTGTGGCGAAATGGCGCATGTTGTTGTCTGCCCTGCTGGCGGCAGCATTCTTGTTGCGGACTATCTGCACAAGGTTTTCGGAGCTGACAGGGAAATCATATTTTGTGCGCACCTCTCCGTCTACGGTAACAGCTCCCTTTGTCAGGAGAGTCTTGATTTTATTGCGGCTGAGGTCTTTGTAATTCTCCAGTAAATAGTCTAACAAAAGCATGACTTAGCTGGCCGGTTGGAAAGTTTTCTTTCTATAAATAAAGTTTGTGCCGAGGTATTTCTCTCTGACAATGGGGTTTGAAGCCAACTCTTCGGGATCGCCCTTGAATAATATTCTTCCCTCAAAGAGAAGATAGGCGCGGTCTACAATGCCTAATGTTTCCTGGACATTATGGTCGGTGATAAGGATGCCTATGCCTAATTCCTTAAGTTTGAGAACGATGTATTGTATATCCTGAACGGCAATGGGATCTACACCTGCGAAAGGCTCGTCCAGCATGATGAATTTCGGCTCAATGGCAAGACAGCGTGCGATTTCAGTACGTCGCCGTTCACCTCCTGACAGTCTGTCACCAAGGTTCTTCCTGACTTTCTGCAGGCGGAACTCTGTGATAAGTTGTTCCAGTTTCTCACGCTGGTATTCGCGCGGTTTGTCGGTCATTTCAAGGATGGAAGCAATATTGTCTTCCACACTCATTTTCCTGAATACTGAGGCTTCTTGTGCCAAATAGGCGATACCAGCCTTAGCTCGCTTGTAAACGGGATAGGAAGTGATATCCTCGTTACCCAGAAAAATCTTCCCGCCGTTGCTTTCCACCAGTCCTGTCGTCATGTAGAATGAGGTGGTCTTGCCTGCGCCGTTAGGTCCCAGAAGGCCAACTATCTCGCCCTGCCTGACATCAAAACTGACCTCATTGACAACTGTACGCTTGCCATAACGCTTAATGAGATTTTCTGTACGCAGTACAATGGGCTCGCCATTGCTGTTCTCTGATGAGGTGGCTGCCGGCTCCTGGCTTATGTCTTCTTTCATGTGTTTTCTGAATCTTTGTGCAAATTTACATAAATCATCCGACATGTAGCTTTGTCAGACCTAAAACCAATGGGATGCAACTCTCTTGGTTCTGGAGATGTATGCTGGGGGATGATGATGTGTTTTAATAAGGCAGACCTATCCTCTCCAAACCATTTGGGCTGACGCCTGATGGGTGGCAAGAATCTCGATTTCGGATATCTGGACATGAGGTGGGGCAGCTGCCACGAAGTAGATGACTTCTGCAATGTCGGTGCCTGTCAAAGGTTTCACGTTGCTGTATACCTTGTCGGCTTTCTGTTTGTCTCCGTGGTAGCGGATGACGGAGAAATTGGTCTCCACCAGGCCAGGCTTCACATTGGTGACCCTTATGGGTGTATCGTAGAGGTCCATTCGCAATCCGTCGGTCAGAGCCTTGACTGCAGCTTTAGTGGCACAGTACACGCTTCCGCCTGGGTAGGCCTTTTCTCCGGCAATTGAGCCTATGTTGATGACATGGCCTGTGTGTCTTGCTATCATGCCAGGTACAACTAACTGGGTGATTTTCAGCAAAGCCTTGATGTTGGTGTCAATCATGGTTTCATAATCGGTCATATCACCCTCAAACTCCTTGTCCACACCCAGGGCTAAACCGGCATTATTGACAAGGACGTCAATCTGGCGGAATGTCTCCGGAATACTGCCAATGGCTTTTTCGGCAGACTGGAAATCCCTGACATCAAAGGGAATGAGATACACTTCTGTGCCATAGCTTTCCTCCAGTTCCTTTTTTAGCGATGTGAGTTTCTCTGTGTTCCGGGCATTCAGGATGAGCCTGCTCCCAGCCTGGGCAAACCGTCGGGCTGTTGCCTCTCCGATGCCTGATGAGGCACCTGTGATAAGAATGGTCTTGTGCATAGGTAGATTATGATTGTTTTGCCAAAGATACGAAAAAAGGATGTAATGTGAGGAGAATTCCCAACAGATACCAATGAAAAGTCATAAACCCCTGTTTTTTTTCAGTCATCTAACCGGCGGGCGAGGTAGAAACGTTTTGTCTGCAGGAAATAGAGCAGCACACCTGAGGCGTTGACAAAGGCTACGACCCAGAAAGCGGCGGTATAGCCCCAGAACTCTGCTGTGATACCTCCGATGAGGATGCCTAATCCGAAACCGCAGTCCCATCCTGTGAGTATGGATGAGTTGGCTGTTCCGCGTTCGTCATGGCGTGCCACTTTATTGAACATATTCAGGAAGGCAGGGTAGAGGTGTCCGTTTCCCAAGCCAATCAATATGGCAGAGAGATAGTATCCGATGGGGTGTGCCCATGCCACGAAAAGGATATATCCTACCAGGGAGATAAGCATGCCTTCGCTGGCATT
>ONKB01000044.1 GCA_900318305.1 uncultured Prevotellaceae bacterium
ACTGCCTGGGAAATCAGTGAGAAAGACCCTGGAAAAGGCCCAAAAATGGAAGCAAAATGAGCGTCCGTTTTTAAGGCTTGAAAACACTAAAAAAGCCCGGTTTTGTCCATTTCTGTACTTTAAAGTACCAAAAAGGACAAAAAATGCGAGCCTCTTCGCAAGCAAAGCTGAACCTCTTGAACTCCTTAAACCTCTTAAACTATAAATAAAAACAGAGTTCCTTTTCTCTCATTGTTTTTCTTGATATATTTTCGTGCATGAAAACTTTTAGCCAGAGACATTGTCTTACGTCACAAAAATTGTGTACATTTGAAACAAGTAAACCAATCCAGCATGAATAGTACGATAAAACTTATAGGGAGTTTAGCTTTGTTGTCCCCTGTGATTCATCAAACGGCTGCCAAGAAGCCGAATATCATTTTTTTCCTTGTGGATGACTATGGCTGGGCAGATAGTCAGGTTCTCTATGACGGGGTACAATATGATAACAACAAGCGTTTTCATACTCCCAATATGCAGAAACTGGCAGATATGGGTGTACGCTTTTCCCATGCTTATGCGTGTCCAGTATCAACGCCGACCCGCACCAGTATGATGAGCGGCATGAACGCCGTCCGTTCCCATATCACCAATTGGACATCTATGGCAAAAGATGAGCCGAGTGATGCTGTGGGAGGGGCAAACGGCGCCGCAATCTATCAGGAGAAGGATGAGGATGTGTTCCGTCGTCCCGATTGGAATATCAACGGAATTTCCCCTGTTGAAGGAGTTGCCAGTACCCAGCATGTAACGCCGATGGTCCGTCTCCTCCGTGATGCAGGATATTATACCATTCATGTAGGCAAGGCCCATTGGGCTTCTGCCGGAACACCAGGCTCAACACCATATAACATGGGCTTTATTGTTAATGTCTGTGGCAACAACGCAGGATTGCCCAGGAGTTATCGCGGAACAGATAATTTTGGCAACACGTCGGAATTATGGAATATGTCAGCTGTTCAGGATTTAACGCAATATTACGGCCAGAATATATTCCTGACGGAGGCGATTACGCAGGAAGCGTTGAAAATGCTCGACTATCCCGTCAGCCAGAACAAGCCGTTCTATCTGTATATGTCCCATTTTGCGACCCATACCCCGATACAGAAAGACAAGCGTTTTTTTGACTATTATGCCGATATGGGGCAGGATGATGGGCAGTCAAAATATGCCTCGATGGTGGAAGGCGTGGATAAGAGTCTGGGCGACATCTTGGATTATCTCCAGAAGAAAAACATAGCCGACAATACCATCATCATCTTTATGGCTGATAATGGTGGTAATGCAGATGTGAAGGCAAAGGGAGGGATTCTGCATAAGCAGAACGGGCCTCTCCGCGAAGGCAAGGGGTCGTGCTACGATGGCGGCATCCGTGTGCCCATGTCGGTTTATTGGCCTGGGAAAGTGGCTGGCGGCACCCAAATAGACACACCTGTAATGCCAGAGGACTTGTTCCCCACCATTCTGGGCATGGCAGGAGTGAAAAACTATAATACCGTACAGGAAATTGATGGCAAGAACTTGTACCGTCTAATAATAGACGGTTCAAAATATGTTGCCAGGACCAACAACAGAATGGTTCCCGAGGCCCTGTCTGGAATAAATCCTCAAAGGGAAGTGATGTTCCATTATCCCCACCAGTGGAAAGTGAGCTACAAGCCTGAGGTTGATTTCCTGAGTACCCTTATTGTGGGCGACTGGAAACTGGTGTATGTCATGATGAACGCTGTTGAGGGTCAGCATGTAGATCCCAGCAACGGTATGATACCTGAGACGGCTTACAACACCTCTTCCATACCTGGAATAAAAAGCGGCGCCTTGGAACTGTACAATATTAAGGAAGATATTGGCGAGACCAGGAATGTGGCAGCTTCACATCCAGGGAAAGTGAAAGAACTGGCAAGGATGATGTCTGAGAGGTTACGCACCAACAAGGCTTCTATGCCCATTGTGCGTGCCACAGGCAAACCCGTCCCCATGCCCGACGAATTATTGTAAACCCCTTTAGGCTGATAATTTAAAACCTCTACTCCGGTCTTGTTCCTTCGGGTTTTAGTAACTTTGTGTATTATAAATATAAGATGTCAGAAGAATCATTAACTCCGATGATGGCCCAGTTCCGCCAGCTGAAGACAAAGCATCCTGATGCTATCCTTCTGTTTCGCTGCGGAGACTTCTATGAAACATATTGCGAAGATGCTGTAATCGCCGCAAAGGTCCTCGGTATAACGTTAACCCACAGGAACAATAAGGGGAAAGGCTTGTCAACCGAGATGGCCGGTTTCCCTCATCATGCTTTGGATACATACCTGCCTCGTCTGATTCGTGCCGGATACCGTGTGGCCATCTGTGACCAGCTGGAAGACCCGAAACTCGCCAAGAAGTTAGTCAAGCGTGGCATAACAGAAGTGGTGACCCCCGGTGTTGCCCTGACAGACAATGTGCTGAATAGCAAGGAGAACAATTTTCTGGCAGCCATTACGATAAGCCGGGGCGCATGTGGCATGTCCCTGCTGGATATCTCCACAGGGGAGTTTGCTGTGGCCGAGGGAACGATTGACTATATTGTCAAGTTGTGTACCAACTTCTCACCCAAGGAAATACTTATCGCCAGAGGCACGAAAGGCAAGTTCACGTCAGCCTTCAGCAACCACTATTATACCTTTGAGATGGAAGATTGGGCGTTCAACGAGAAGTCGGCCCTGGAACGTCTGTGCAAGCATTTCAAGGTGCGCAACATGAAAGGCTACGGCGTTGCCCACATGATGGCGGCACTTACGGCGGCAGGAGCCATCCTTTTCTATCTTGACGATACCCAGCATACACATATAGGTCACATTACGACTCTGCGGAAAATAGACGAGGACGGATATGTGAAGATGGACAGTTTTACCCTCCGTAATCTGGAGATATTGTATCCGCTGGCACACGATGGCAGAAGCCTTCTGGAGGTGGTGGACAAGACCCTCACACCTATGGGTGCCCGCTTGTTGCGGCGCTGGATTTCGTTCCCTCTGTGTAGAGTCAAGGAGATTGAACAGAGGCAGAATGGCGTGGAGTATTTCTTTCGTGAGCCAGAGTTCAAGGAAGTTATACAGGAGCATCTTCAGATGATAGGTGACATGGAGCGCCTGATAGGCAGGTTGTCAACAGGCAGAATCTCTCCGCGCGAAATGCAGCAGCTGCGGCTTGACCTGGAGGAAGTTGTTCCTGTCAAACAAGTGTGTGATGCCGCCTCGCTGGCATCCATCAGGGATGTCGGAAGCCGCATTTGCCTGTGTGAGGAATTGCGCGACCGCATCAAGAACACCCTGTTGCCCGAGCCCCCGTCCCTGACCAACAAAGGCGGCTATATCGCCAAGGGAGTCAGCGAGGAACTGGACGACTTGAGGGAATTGTCGTCCTCGAGCAAGGATTACCTGCTGAGGATACAGCAGCGGGAGATAGAGCGCACAGGCATCTCCAGTCTTAAGATAGGGTTCAACAACGTGTTTGGCTATTATCTTGAGGTTCGCAATACCTTCAAGGACCAGGTCCCGCCTGAGTGGATAAGGAAGCAGACTTTGGCCCAGGCAGAAAGATACATCACCCAGGAACTGAAAGAATATGAGGACAAGATTCTCGGCGCAGAGGACAGGATACTCGCCTTGGAAGCCGGGATTTACTCCAAGCTCATGGCTTCGGCGGTTTCATTTGTCTCCGATATGCAGACAACCGCCTCGTTGCTTGCCAAGTTGGATTGTCTCCTGAGTTTTGCTCTTCTTGCCCAGGAACGCAAGTATGTCCGTCCTGTAGTTGACGAGTCCATGGAACTGGACATCAGGGAAGGCCGCCATCCGGTTATCGAGACCCAGATGCCGATAGGTCAGAGCTATATTCCTAATGATGTCTTTCTGGATACTGAGAAACAGCAGATAATTATCATTACAGGTCCCAACATGGCCGGTAAGTCAGCCTTGCTGAGGCAGACGGCGCTGATTGTATTGCTGGCACAGGTAGGCAGTTTTGTGCCGGCCGCCAGCGCACACATAGGCCTTGTTGACAAGATATTCACCCGTGTGGGCGCAAGTGACAATATCTCTGCCGGAGAGTCCACTTTTATGGTGGAAATGAGTGAGGCGGCAAGCATCATCAACAACATATCCCCACGGAGCCTTGTTCTGTTTGATGAGCTGGGTCGCGGCACATCAACCTATGACGGCATCTCCATCGCATGGGCCATTGTGGAGTATCTCCATGAGAATCCCAAGGGCCATCCCCGCACCCTTTTTGCAACTCACTACCACGAGATGAACGAGATGGAGAAGAAGTATTCCCGCATCCACAACTTCAATGTCTCTGTGAAGGAGATGGACAATCATGTGGTCTTCCTCCGTAAGCTTGTTGCCGGCGGCAGCGAGCACTCTTTCGGCATCCATGTGGCGCAGATGGCAGGAATGCCTCATGGCATTGTGAAACGGGCTAATCAGATTCTTAAGGAGCTGGAGTCGTCAGGTCAGGGGCGTGATGTGAGCAAGGCTTTGCCCCATACCCCTCAGGAGGAAGGCGTGCAGTTGAATTTCTTCCAGCTGGACGATCCTGTGCTGTGTCAGATAAGGGACCGTTTCCTGAATCTCGAAATCAACAATCTGACCCCCCTGGAGGCATTGAACATGTTGAACGACATCAAAAAGATTGTCAAAGGGGAATAACGGATGGCTGGGAAAAGAAGAATCCCCACTTCCCGGAATTATTTCGTCATTTTGCAACAAAGAATTATTAAACGATAACGAGATGACATCATCAACATCAACTCCTAAACCAGCACAGATGATTATCACGCTGGAAAACGAAGCACTCATAGCTGACATTAAAAAGGCTTTGAAGTTGATACGTGGCGTAGCCGAGGAACATTATAACGATAAATAGCTTTTGTAAGTTGATACTGATGTCAGCACAATAAATTGTAGCTGCCTCACTCTTGGAGTATTGCTGCAAAGATAGCATGAGATAGAAAAGAAAATCATGTAAAAATTCTAAAAATTAGAAAAAATCTACATAATTCTTTTGAAATGCAAATTTTTTTAGCAACTTTGCACTAAATATGAGAATAGTATCACATAGACGATTGGTTGAGTTCTATAGTTCAGAAGGACATGGAGATGCTCAGGCTGTACTTGAACGATGGTATGACATCGCAGAAAAGGCAGACTGGAAGAACCTGTCGGACATAAAGGTAGATTTTCCCACAACAGACTATGTTGGGAATCAACATTATGTCTTTGATATCAGAGGCAACAGATATCGACTTGTTGTGGTCGTAAAGTTCACAATCGGGCATATTTTCATCCGATTTGTGGGTACTCACAGTGAATATGATAAGATAGATGTTTC
>ONKB01000065.1 GCA_900318305.1 uncultured Prevotellaceae bacterium
GCCTGTGTCACGAAATCATTTCGCCTGTCATTTTAAAGTCATTTGGCCTGTCCCAAGATTTGCCTTTGTCCCAAAATGGACAAAATCTCAGGCAGAAAAAAAAGAAAGCTAATAGGGCAATAATGTCAATAATACAAAAAAACGTATCTTTGCCAATACTATAATTGAAGCGACTAATTCAACGCATCATATACTTTATTGTATCATGTGTTCTGAAGACTTATACTGAATGCGCGGAGTATGAATATAATTAAGAATAGGGTAGAGATTTTCTTGGAAGACATTGACATCCGATGGATGCAAAATGATGTACTACTGATCATATAATATAAATATAACCAGAATGAAAAATATTATGCAATGGGTGCTAGCCGCCACCTTCGCCTGCGGCATTACAGTGTCTACGGCTTGTTCTTCGGAAAAGGACAATACTCCTATCAATCCACAGCCGGGGCCACAAATCCCGGACACGTTACAAATAGACACGTTACACAAGGATGTGTTACAAGTGGGAGCATACGTTTGGGGATCAACCATTTATGATATGGGACCAGATGGTGCTACACGTCTTGCCGAGGCCTATGAGAAAGCAGGTATCAAGCATGCCATATTGCTTGTTAAAGGTGAAAAGGGAACAATAGGCTATTTGAGAACCTCTCTTCCTGATGCTCCCATGGCTCGTACTGACCGTGACATATTAGCTGAGACCGTCAGTGCTATGCATGAGCGTGACATCAAAGTATATGCTTGGTTCATGGTTGGTAAGGATGCCTCCTGGTTGAAAAAACACCCCAGTCAAGGCAGTTATCATTTCCGTCGCGGCTACTCTGACGAAGTTGTTGACCTTTCCCAGGATGAGTATCGCCAGTACATGGCTGACATTATTCGTGAGATTGATCAGAACTATTCCGTGGATGGTTTTGCTTTCGACATGGTACGTTTTCTGGGTCCATACTATGGATGGGCCGACAGTGATTATCAACGCCTTACTGCTCCCAAAACAGAAGGAGGTTATGGTCTGACATTGAATCAGTATAATGAACTCGTCACATTGCTTTCGAAGCAGTATGGCTATCCTTGTTCACCTGATGCCAATGGTCGTCTCATCTATGATGCAAACGCCCAGGCTCCCAATGCTGTGGGAAATGCTCTTCTCACGGCCTATAAGCCAGACGTTCCAAGTGTGTTTGCTTTCGGTAAGATGCGTGAGAATATCATTGACAGTATTAGTAAGTTCCTTGTCAGCCAGACCCAGAAACCCACCTATGTAGCTTCTATGCCTGAATGTACTTATTCCCCAAGCTCGGCAACAATTCTATATGGTATGACTTATAATCAGGCTTACACCTATGATGTGGCCAGCCCGATGCTTTACTCTGCCGCATATAGTGAGGGCGCTACCTGGGTGACACGCAATATTGAGTACTTGAAAAAACTTGGTTACCAAAAGATTATGCCAAGTCTGCAGGCATATCGTAGCGCCACCACTGAGAGTCTCGCCGCAGATGTCAAGGCTACTCTTGATGCTGATTGCCCAGGCTATCTGATCTTCCGCACCGGTACCTGCGACATGGCTCGTCCCGTGATAAAGAACGACAGTTGTTTAGAGCTTACCTATGTACGTGGTACTGACAACAAGTGTGGTAACTTGACTGTTACTATCATCGATGCTACGCCGTCAGCCATCTCCATGGGCGGTAAGTTCTCAGGGACTAACTATACCTTGAATGGTCAAACCGTTACATTTTCTGCAGAATCCCTTGGGCGCTTAGGTGATTATGGCACTGTTTCCATTCGTTTCCCCTCTGGCAAACTGCCTGCAGCTGTAAATGTGGCGTCGGATGTTCGTATTGTATATAATGCCCCTATAGAGTGAGGTTGAAGAAAAGCGATAACAACTCTTTCTGTATTAGACATTAAATATAAACTAGAAATCAAGTAGATATCTATATCTATATCTTCTTAATGATATCCATACCTTTTTTCAGAGCTTCCATGTTGATAGGTATTAAATCATGATGTCTGGGAGGCAAAGTTTTATATAGTGCCTTTTCAACGTTTCCCAATTGGACAAACGGTCTTACTTTTAAGAGACCACCTAATATCAGCATGTTGAAAACCTTCATGTTTCTCATTTCAGCAGCTGTATCCATAGCATTTACTTCATAGATGTTGATGTCATTGCGTCTAGGGAGATTCTGAATACCGAATGTATCATAGATTAATATACCACCAGGTTTTATCTGATTTATGAAACGATCTAGTGACGGCTGGTTCAATAATATGGCTGTAGAATAAGTGTTTAGGATAGGGGAGTATATCTTCTGATCGCTGACGACGACTGTCACATTAGCGGTACCGCCTCTTTGTTCTGCACCATAAGCTGGAAGCCAGGTTACGTTTTTGTTGTCTGCAATTCCTGCGTAGGCAATTAATTTGCCCATAGAGAGAACGCCTTGTCCGCCAAATCCTGATATGATTATTTCTTCTTTCATTTTGTTGTGTCTTTTAGGTCACCTAACTGATAGAAATTAAACAGGTTCTCTTCCATCCATTTATTTGCCTCTAAAGGTGTTTTTTTCCAGCCGGTTGAGCAAGTTGATACTATTTCTACAAGGTTTGAGCCAATACCTTTCATGGAGTTTGTAAAGGCTTTTCTGATAGCCGCTTTTGCTTTACGGATTGCGGTTACGTTGTGAACACTTTGTCGTGACACAAAAGCGGTTCCTTCAAGATGGGTCGCCAAATCGGTAATATTCAATGGGTAGCCGTGTAGTTGTGGATCTCTGCCGTAGGGACATGTGGATGTTTTCATTCCGACTAAAGTTGTTGGTGCCATTTGTCCTCCAGTCATGCCGTAGATGGCATTATTAATAAAGATTATGGTTATCTTTTCTCCGCGGTTAAGCGCATGGATAGTTTCACAGGCTCCGATGCATGCGAGATCGCCATCGCCTTGATATGTGAATACCAATCTGTCGTTCCAAAGACGTTTACATGCTGTTGCCACAGCTGGTGCTCTGCCGTGTGCTGCCTCCTGCCAGTCAATGTCCAAGTATCTGTATGCAAAGACTGCGCAACCTACTGGACATATGCCGATAGTTTTTTCAGCAAGCCCCATTTCTTCAATAATTTCTGCAATCAGTTTGTGTACAACGCCATGCGAACAACCTGGACAATAGTGCATTATGGTGTCGTTCATCAAATCTGGTTTTTTCATTACCAAATTTTGGGGCTGAATGATATCTTCTTTTTTCATTTTCTTTTATGAGTTATGGAAATCCTTAGGTAAACCTCAACAGCCTTCACCATGATTGCAATCAGGCATGAACTGAAGAACGCAGGTAAACCGTCGGGTAGGGGATATACGAAATATAGGGTGATGGTTACGATTACCATTATAATAAATATCAGATTCAAAATATTGCGTATCTTAAAATACTTATCGCGTTCTTTTGACTTTCGGAAATTATTGAGTATAGGGTTGTCTGTTTTATTCATTTTAGATACTTTAATCTTTTCCTTCTATGATTTGTAGCATGCTTTCCAGCAGTTCTTCTGGTGTAGGAACTACGCCACCAGTCCGCCCGTAATGGCAGACTGGGCGTTGACAATTAATGGCCAATTTGACATCGTTAATCATCTGTCCGGCATTCATCTCGCATACAAGAATTTTTTTGACTGTGGGTAAAATGCTGTTCAGTCGGTCTTCTGGGAATGGCCATAATGTAATAGGGCGGAGCAGGCCTACTTTATGGCCTTTTTTGCGCAGGATAGTTACTGCTTCTTCAGCACATCTGGATACACTGCCAAATGCAATGAATAGATATTCTGCATCTTCGCACATAAATTCACTAGAGCGTTGTTCAGTTGAACGCATCAAGGCATATTTTTCTTGCAATTTGATGTTACGTTGTTCCATTGTCCTTGGATCCATTTCCAAGGAACTGAAAAGGTTGGGTTTTCTCTGTCTCAATTTATAACCATTTGCAGCCCATGGACATTCTTTGCCTATTTCTTCTTCTGTGCGACGAGGTTTGAAAGGCGGCAGATAAACTTGTTCCATCATCTGGCCAATAACACCGTCAGACAAAATGAATGTTGGATTCCGGTATTTGAATGCAAGGTTAAAAGCCAGGTCTACAAAGTCTGCCATATCTTGAACTGAAGCCGGAGCTAGAACCAACGTGTTGTAGTCACCGTTTCCGCCACCGATAGTTGCTTGAAAATAATCAGCCTGACCAGGTTGAATTGTTCCTAATCCGGGACCTCCTCGTTGTACATTGACAATGACAGCAGGAATTTCTACGGCTGTCATATAGGAGATGCCTTCTTGCATAAGGGCAACACCAGGGCTAGAAGACGAGGTCATAACCCTTTTACCGGAAGCACCCCCTCCATACAGCATGTTGATGGCAGCAACTTCACTTTCAGCCTGTAAAACAACCATTCCTGTGGTTTCCCAAGGCTTAAGTAGTGACAATGTTTCGAGAACTTCTGATTGGGGTGTGATGGGATAACCAAAATAACCATCGCATCCACAGCGAATAGCAGCATGTGCTATCGCCTCATTGCCCTTCATTAAATAGCATTCTCTATTATCTTTCATTGTGAAATTCTTTTGCGATAAACAGATATACATGCATCGGGACACACTGTGGCACAATTTGTGCAACCTGTGCAATTTATTTCATCAGATTGCTCTACATAAGGATATCCCTTGATATTTACCTTGCGAACGGCAATATGCAACAAATTAAGTGGACATGCTTCAACACAGAGTGCGCATCCTTTGCATCTCTCTGTATCAATTACTATTGCACCAAATATGTTTCTCATTATCTTATTGATTATAAATATCTTTGTTATAAAATGAAAGAATGTTGTTTATGTATTTTAGAGCTTCTGTTGCAGGGCTTTGCTTATTCAGGAAAACAGCCTGTTGGTAATTCTCAATGGCTTCTTTCCAGTTGTGCATGCGTTGATGAATCTTGCCGCGTAGATAGTATAATTCATCGTTCTCTGTTTCTAACTCAATCTCAGCATTAATCAGGTTCAATGCTTCGATGTTCTTTCCCAAATGAATCAAGTTGTATATTTGTTTCATTTCTGAAAATAGACTTTAAAACAAAAATATAAAACTTAAGAATAATACGGAAATATTTTAAGACTCAACATAAATTAATTAACATTTTTTCAGATTGATATCCTGACGATATTTTTTTATAACCTCTTGATAATAATTACAATGATTAAACGTTTTTTCAGTTTTATATGGAACTAACATGCTTATTTGTATTGCGCAAAAGTATAAATATATTTCATGTATATTTCTTTTCTGTGCAAATCTATAAAAATATTTATAATCGGCATTATGTTTAATAAGATATTGGATTAACTTTAATTTTATATATAATATTCCTTAAAATCTCTCCTATTAAAGCCAGCTATAATATTATATTCCATAGGATGAGTATAAATATGTTTTGTGATTTATATTTGTGGAACTTAAGTGTTTTTTCTATAATTTTGCATCAGAATTGATTTATTAATTGATGTAATCCTATACTACGGGTTTGTGAAAAGTTTTATATTAAGAATAATAGTTTTTTTTGTTGTACTTAATAGTTGTGTATCTGACTTATGTGCCACAAATCTTTTTCAGTTGGATTCTGCCTCAAATAGTATCAAATATAGTCAAACGCAGAAAAAACTCAGTAACAGCGGTTTTGGTGGTTCTGCTGGTCTAACGTATCATTTTAACAGAGAAGTCGATGACGTAAAACTCCTTAAATCGTTCTTAGGTAGTTATTATTCTTTATACTGGAATTATAGAGCTATCGAATCTGACAGCAGTTTATATGATATGGCTTATGGATTGCCTACTATCACAGCAGGTGTTATGTTTGGTTACCTTAGTCACATCAAAATGCGTGGAAATCGTCAGGATATTAACTACAATTCTCATTTAGGAAATCAGTTTACTGCTTTTCTTGGCTTGAGCCGTGACTTCTTGAGAAATGACAATTGGTGTGTGGGTTTTACGATAGAAAATGGAATTAGCTTGACTACTACGCATTACAATAAACATAATAATGTTGACAACAGATTCATCGGCTCTAATTTCTCAATCTATTTCGGAGGTGGAATATATGCTAAATATACCATTAATCCCAATTGGGAAGCTATGATGGAATTGGCTTTCAAGCATTTTTCAAATAGTGCCATGGATCGTCCCAATTTGGGATCCAATACTTTAGGATTACAAGCCAAGGTCAATTACTTCCTTTCTCCTATACTTAAACAACCTCGAAAATTGTCATACCAGTTGCCAAAGATAAAACCGGATTTCTATCTGGATCTTACAGTTGGTTGGGAAGGTAAAGCATTGCAGGAGGAATGGAATTATAATGAGACTCTCCTACCCTCAGATCCTAACTATTATACAAGTCACTATCGTATTAGAACTCTGTGGAATACATCACTTGCCGGTATGTTTCGGTACCATATTAAATATGCCTCTGGCATAGCATTGGATTATTCCTTAAATACATATGCTGATGTTATTAATCGCATACAGCGACTTGAGGGAATCTCGGGTCATTCAGCCTATCACCATGTCTTGGGTGTTTCTCTCCGCCATGAGGTATTCTACAAGCAGATGTCTATGGCCATGAGTTTCGGAATGTATCCTTACCGACATATGGGTACACTCAACAAGCATCTTATATATGAGACAGTAGGCTTGCGTTGGTATCCTAAATCATGGAATAATTTCTATATGAGCTATATGGTTAAAGCTCATGGCATGCGTGCTGACGGATTGCAAATCAATTTAGGATACCGCATTCTGCGTCGCAATAATCTTCTTGAAAGTAAATAAACGTTATATAACCAAACCTAGTCTGCAAGGATTAGTTACAATACAATATGACAGAAGTTTAATTTTGTCCTATTCCCATTCAATGGTTGCAGGTGGTTTTGAAGAAATGTCGTAGCAAACGCGGTTAACGCCTTTGACCTTGTTAATGATGTCATTGCTGACTTTTGCCATGAAATCATAAGGCAGATGTGCCCAATCCGCAGTCATGGCATCACGGCTTGTCACCGCTCTTAGGGCGACAGGATGTTCGTATGTCCTCTCGTCTCCCATCACGCCGACGCTTCTCACGGTAGAGAGCAGAATAGCTCCGGCCTGCCATATCTGGTCGTAGAGTGACACTTCCACTTCGCCGTTATTCATAGTACTGGGAACGCCTGCTGCCAGTACGTTTCGGGCTTCTTCTCCAGTGAGTTTTACTTTGTATTCACGGAGTGATTTAATGTATATATCGTCGGCATCTTGTAATATCCGGACTTTGTCCCGGGTAATATCACCAAGAATACGTACTGCCAGTCCTGGTCCTGGGAATGGGTGGCGCGTGATGAGATGCTCAGGCATTCCTAACTGGCGCCCTACCCTGCGTACTTCGTCTTTAAATAGCCATTTTAAAGGTTCACAGAGATTTAGGTTCATCTCTTTTGGAAGACCACCTACGTTGTGATGGCTCTTAATGACTTTTCCTGTAATGTTTAGGCTTTCAATTCGGTCAGGATAAATTGTTCCTTGTGCCAACCACTTGGCATTGGTGATTTTTTTCGCCTCTGCATTGAATACCTCAACAAAATCGCGTCCAATTATCTTGCGCTTCTGCTCCGGGTCAGAAATGCCTGTTAAATCTTGGAAGAACTTTTCACTTGCATCTACACCGATAACATTAATTCCCAGACATTTATAATCGTTCAATACATCGGAAAACTCATTTTTGCGTAGCATGCCGTGATCAACGAAGATACATGTCAGATTCTTTCCGATAGCTTTGTTCAATAATACGGCACACACGGAGGAATCCACACCTCCGCTAAGACCTAAGATAACATGGTCTTCTTTTACTTCATTGCGTATTTGGCTGATTGTTTGATCAATGAAATTAGCTGGACTCCAATCCTGTTTGCTACCACAGATATTTACAACAAAGTTTTTCAACAACAGAGTGCCCTGTATAGAGTGAAAGACTTCAGGATGAAACTGTACTCCCCATAAGGGCTCATTGGATTGTGCCTGATATGCTGCGTACTTTACTTTTTGGGTAGAGGCAATTACTTTAAAACCATCGGGTATTGCTGTGATGGTGTCGCCGTGACTCATCCAGACTTGCGAGTTGTCTTCAAAGCCTTGAAACAATAGGTTGGATTTGTCGATGAAATTCAGATTAGCTCTGCCATATTCGCGTAATCCTGCAGGTTCTACTTTGCCACCATAAATATGGCTCATATATTGCGCGCCATAACAGATACCTAAAATCGGATATTTGCCTCTGATGGCACTTAGATCAACTTTGAAAGCCTCTTTGTCGTATACAGAATATGGGCTACCACTTAATATTACTCCAATTACAGAGGGGTCGCCAAAGGGAAATTTGTTATATGGGAGTATCTCGCAGAAAGTGTCTAATTCGCGGATGCGTCGTCCTATTAACTGTGTTGTTTGTGAACCGAAATCAAGTATTATAATTTTTTGTTGCATACAGGAGATCTTATTTTATTACAAAATTATCAAATTAAGCTGAATTATGGGTATTATTGCATATATAAAACCCTATCTGATTATGTTTTGGAGATAATGCTCTCTGTACATTGGTTAACCAGATAAACAATCGACATATAGGGTATCCCAGAATTGGTTTCAAGGCCTATCTCGCAAGTTCTGCTGTTTGAATAGCCTACAGGAACACCCGTTTCTTCTATCTGCTGACGCAATTTGCGAGTTGCCCATTTGTTGAGTTCCGGATGAGTCATACCCTTGTCACCGGCAAAAGCACAACACCCTACTCCTTCAGGAATAACGACATGGTTAGAACACATAGAAGCAATATCGTAAAGCATTTTCTCTATTCCCATAAGCCTTGTTGAACATGTTGTGTGGATAGCAACGGGAGTATCTGTCTTATGCCACTCCAGACGTTGGCGAAGGAATGTCCATATAAACTCCGCAGGTTCATAGAGTTTAATACCTTTGATGTGTTTACGCATCCTGTGAAGGCAGGGACTTTGGTCGCAGAGCACAGGATATTTCCCATTTTGACTAGCCAAGAGTAATTCCTGCTCCATTTCCTTAACTTTTTTGTTGGCGATATCAGGCATGCCTTTGCTTTCCCATATGGTGCCACAGCACAGTTTTTCGCGATTTTGTGGCAGAATTACTTTGTAACCGGCTTTAGTAAGCAGATGTATTGTTTCTTCCATTAAAGGCCGTTGTAATTGATGACTTTTAGCAGTACCCATCATTTGGTTTAGGCAGCTTGGAATATATATAACGCAAAGATCTCCTTCTCCTATTTCTCTTGAGCCATTGTATTTGTATCTGAAAGGAGTGGCAGGTGTCCACAAGGGAACTTTGGCAATTTTGTGAAGGAGGGAGCATACGTTTGACATAATAGTATTTCCTATAAGTCCCCGTCCTGCCTGAGCTATCGCTAAAACACACCTGATAGCATTCTTTGTATATGAAAAATGGTTTGCGACTTGTTTCCAGACATATTTTTTGAGTGGAGTCGTTGTCTGTCGTCTGATTTCGTGCGTCAAGTCACCAACATTGATTCCCATCGGGCATGACATGGAGCAGAGACCGTCTCCTGCACATGTTTGTTCTCCAGAATACCGATATGCTTTTATAAGGTCGGTGAAATTCTCACCAGCCAATTGCCGACGTTCAATCTCACGGTTTATAACGATTCGTGTGCGTGATGACATAGTGAAGCCACATGACACGCAGTTAACCTCACAGAAACCGCACTCAATACATTTGTTGATTTTCTTATACGCATTGATAGTATCTTGGCTACAATCTTTTCCAGGATGGATGACTGGTAGTTCTTT
This sequence comes from uncultured Prevotellaceae bacterium, assembly GCA_900318305.1. Lineage (GTDB taxonomy): Bacteria > Bacteroidota > Bacteroidia > Bacteroidales > Bacteroidaceae > UBA6382. The sequence goes on from ONKB01000065.1 coordinate 9,919, forward strand.
GAAATTCTTGAGATGACATTCTGGGTCGTCGTTAAAAATGACTCCAGGATTTAAAATATTATTGGGATCAAATATATGCTTGATGCGTTGCATGATTCCATAAGCACGCTCCCCCCATTCGTATTTTACAAATGGGGCCATGTTGCGTCCTGTACCATGTTCGGCTTTTAGTGAACCGTCATATTTACCAACAACCATCTCGGCAACGTCATGGAGCATCGCCTTATATGTTTTCAGTTTCTCTTCGGTATTAAAGTCTTGATTGATGATAAAATGGAAATTACCTTCTAAGGCATGACCATAGATGCAAGAATCTGTATATCCATGTTTGTCTAACAAATTAGACAAATCCATTGTTGCATTGGGAAGATCCTCTATGTGGAAGGCAATATCTTCAATTATGCAGGTAGTTCCCTCCTTGCGCATGCCGCCTACAGAAGGGAAAATGCCGGCTCTTATTGCCCAATATTTTGAATATTCTGCAGGGTTGCTGGTGAAATGAACTGGTGTGACTGTTTCAAATGTCGCAAGGCTCTGTTTTGTTTCTTCGATGATCCTGGCTAATTCTTCCTCAGTATCGGCTTGAATTTCTGTCAAAATAGCGGTATCTCCTGTCTGGTCGTTGACAGAGAGCAAAGATCGTTTGTCGAGAAGTTCTGCGGCACTAATATCATTGTTGCGCATAGCGATGACTGCTTCTGCGGCAGTTTTGATATCATTGAAATATATCATTGCACTGGCCTTGTATCTGGGAATCGGATGAGTTTTCATCGTTACTTCGCTAAGGAAAGCCAATGTCCCCTCTGAGCCTACAATCAGATGGGCGATGAGATCAAATGGGTCAGAATATTCAACAAATGGATGGAGATTTAATCCAGTAACGTTCTTTATGCTGTATTTATACTTTATTCGCTGCTTCAGTTCTTCATCAGCGTTAATCTCGTCCCGCAGTTGTTCAATATCTGCAATAATTTCCGGATGTGATTTCTTAAACTCGTTTTTGCTTTTTTCATCAGCGGTGTCAAGAATTGTACCGTCGGCAAATATGATGCGTGCTGATAGCAGATCTTTGTCTGAATTGGCATGAATACCACAACTCATGCCAGATGCGTTGTTCATGACAATACCTCCAACCATGCAACTGCCAATACTGGCAGGGTCAGGCCCGAAACGCCTGTTATATGGTTTTAGAATATCGTTTACTTTGGCTCCGATTATTCCTGGCTGGAGTTTTACGGATAAAGTATCTTCGCTTACATCAAAATTTTCCCAGTTCTTACCTGCGACAATAATAATGGAGTCAGAAATGGATTGACCCGACAGGGATGTACCTGCGGCACGGAATGTTACAGGTAGGTTGTATTGTGAAGCTTTAAGCAGTAGTTTGGATACTTCTTGCTCGTTTTCTGATCTGATAACGATTTTGGGTATTAGACGATAGCAGCCAGCATCAGTTCCCCATGAGAGACAGTTTAACTCGTCAGTGTAAATTCTGTCCCTTTGAATAATATTTGAAATATCCTTAAGATATTGTATGTAAGAGTTATTCATTGATTTGTTTATAATTTTCTTTATAAAAAATCTCGGCATGTTCAAGTTCTCGGAATTTACCCACATCCATCATTCTAAGATTCTCCTGGATATAGCCCTTGATACATAGATTTTTGCATTGGGAAATATAAAAATCTATTATACTGAACTCGTCAGGAAATAGCTTCATGTAGTCAAATATCTGTTGTCCCACTATATGTAGGCCAGTGAATGCCAACTGACGGCATGATGCTATATCCAAATTTGGATAAGGCGTTTTTATTTCTCCTGTTTCAATATTTGTCCAGCCAACGAGCCTGAAATCTTCGTTAAATAATAAATAGCGGTTCGTCTTGCGTTGATTAACCAAGAGAACCGCATCTGCATCAGAGTGGATTTGCTCGTAGAGTAAACCCAGATTTGCATTCTCCAATATATCAACATTGTGAATAAGAATAGGTTCTGTTACTCCCCTGTTCCTTAAGATCTCGCCTGCTTTTTTTAATCCTCCGCCTGTGTTCAGCAATTTTTCCCGCTCATCACTGATAATAATATTTAATCCTTCTTTATGATAATGGTTAAGGAAATCAATTATCATATCGCCAAAATGGTGGACATTGACAATGATTGTCCTTATCCCTTCCTCGTATAGCCTGTCAATTTGGATTTGTAACAATGGCTTCCCGTCAATGGGAATTAACGCTTTGGGAAGATGGTCGGTTATAGGTTTCATGCGAGTGCCTAATCCGGCGGCAAAAATCATCACAATCATAGTAGCTGTTATTTCCAAATACAAAGTTAAAATAAACCGCCCTAATCTATGTTTATTATGCCGAAAATGTTTAATTTTGTATAATAAGAAATGATAGTCGAGATAAATGGAGTTGGATAACAAAATAGAGTTTATATTTAGGGCTCTTTCTAAGGGACTTTCAACCAAGGATATTTATATTGTTGTTCTTCGTGAGAAGTATGGCACATCTTTATTCCCGTTTCCGATTTCCAAAGAACATGAGTCCGTTATAGAATGTATGTTGTATCCTCTCCAGGGTAAAAAACCTGTCTTGGTGCCTTCATTAAGACAATTGTATGCTGCCTCGGGTGTTATCATTTCTTCTATATGTATCAATAATGTTGCTGAAGGGGAATTCAAGGCAGATGTTTATCAAATTCATGACGGAGAAGAAACATCATGTGTAGTCAGCGCTGGTGATGCTCTGATTCTTGCCTTATATTTCAGGGTTCCAATATATGTTGACCAAAGGTTGATGAAAGAGGCTTTTTCTAATGGAAGTGAACATACATTCTCCTTATCCATTAAATCTCTAAGCAAGGATATGCTTAAAGATGCTTTGGAAGAAGCTATTAAAAAAGAACAGTACGAGATTGCTAGTATAATCCGTGATGAGTTGAAGAAGAGAGAATGAAAGAGGTTAGATATTTTTATTGCCCTGATGCGTCAATCTCTAATTTCCTACCTGAAGAAGAGGCTGAGCATGCAATTAAAGTGTTGCGTTTGCAGCCTCATGATTTGATATTCCTGACTGATGGGAAAGGTTTTGTATACCAGGCTGAAATTGTGCAAGTTAATAATAAAAATTGCGTGTACAATATTCTCTCTCGAAAGGAAATTGACCATTCTTGGCAAGGTAAAATACAGATTGGAGTTGCCCCGACAAAGAATATCAACCGCATAGAGTGGTTGGTTGAGAAGGCCACTGAGATAGGATTTGATGAGATGGATTTTCTGAACTGCCAGTACTCAGAGCGGAGAAATATAAATCTGGGACGACTTGAGAAAATTGCCATATCAGCAATGAAACAAAGCCATAAATCTATAAAACCAGAATTACAATGGCATGACAGTTTTAAAGATTATATTTCTCAGCCTTTTGATGGTCATAAATTCATTGCTCACTGTTATAACGAGAAAGACTTGGGTTGTCTGTCTGAGAGGAAATACCTCCCATACTTACTCAGCGAAGTCAGGAATCGTGATTGTCTTGTCCTGATTGGTCCAGAAGGAGATTTCAGTATACAGGAGGTCAGCTTTGCCATTGATAAAGGCTTTCAGCCAGTTTCGCTTGGGCCGTCTCGTCTAAGGACAGAAACAGCAGCTCTTATGGCTGTTGTCATGATGCATTTGAATAATGTTAAAATATAAATACAAATTAATATATGCCTAAAAGTCTAGCTTTATTATATACAGCGTACGCTCACGTTGCTCCAGAGAGAATCGAAGAAATACCCCAGTCTGGAAGTGCGAGAAGATATTATCGCATATTTGGCCCACAAGGCACAGACCCACAAGTAGTCATTGGTGTTATAGGATCATCGTTGGAAGAGAATGAGGCCTTTCTCTATCTGACGGAGCATTTTAACAGACGTAAACTTCCTGTTCCAAAGATTCTTGCTGTATCCGAAGACAGAATGACATATCTTCAGACAGATTTGGGCAAAGTGAGTTTATATAGTGCTTTGGAGACAGGTCGCAAATTAGGTGGTCGTTATAATCTCAAAGAAAAAGAATTGCTGAAGCGCACCATAATCAAGTTGCCAGAATTACAAATACGTGGTGCTCGTGACCTCAATTTCCATAATTGTTATCCGGTCGAGGCTTTTGACAAGAACAGCATTCTATTTGATTTGAATTATTTTAAATACTGTTTTCTTAAGACGCTCAATATTGATTTTAACGAACTCAAACTGGAGGCAGTTTTCCAATTACTTGCTAACGATTTGATGCAGAGTAATTGTGATGCTTTCATGTATCGTGATTTCCAGGCAAGAAATGTTATCTTGTCAGAAGATAATGAGCCATATTTTATTGATTATCAAGGAGGACGCAGAGGACCTATTGAATATGACGTTGCTTCTTTCCTGTGGCAAGCATCAGCACAATATCCAGATAAACTAAAGAAGGAATTGATCAATGCTTATATTGTATCACTGAGGCAGTATACAGAAATAAATGAGCTGGAATTCCGTAACAATTTGAAAAGATTTGTCCTTTTCCGCTTACTTCAGGTCTTGGGCGCTTATGGATTTCGAGGCTATTTTGAACGCAAACAATATTTTATAGATAGTATTCCTCATGCAATCGAGAATATTCGCTCAGGCTTGACAGATAATTTCTGTCCCTATCCGTATCTGCAACAGATTCTTAGGGAAATCATATCTTTGCCTCAATTTAACAAACCTGTACCTGTTGCAGAAAAACGCAAAGACGGATTCAAGACTCAGGAGTCTTCTATTTATAAATCAAATCCTATTGATGGTCTTCCCACATATTCTAAATATGACAATAAGGGATCTCTTATTGTTAGAGTATTCAGTTTTAGCTTCCACAAAGGCATTCCAGAGGACACAAGTGGTAATGGTGGCGGATATGTGTTTGATTGCCGAAGTACTCGAAACCCCGGACGATATGAGCCGTATAAGAACTTGACCGGTTTGGATGAACCTGTAATCCGCTTTCTTGAAGACGATGGTGAAATCCTCATTTATCTTGAGTCTGTATATAAACTGGCAGATAAACATGTTGAACGTTATATAGAACGTGGTTTTACAGATTTGATGTTCTCTTTTGGATGTACAGGTGGTCAGCATCGTAGTGTTTATGGTGCGGAGCATCTGGCTCGCCATATTAGTGAAAAATATGGTGTGGAGGTTCACATTTGCCATAGAGAACAGAATATTACAACAGTATTGCCAGCAAAGACTTCTGTTTCAAAAAAGCAAAATTAGATGATAAAGTGTTCTTGATAACCACTTAATAAACAAGAAAATGAAAAAAGAAAGAATTAGTGTTCCATTTTTGGTACTGACGGTATTGTTTTGTACTTGTCTTATTGCTTCCAATTTGCTTGAGACAAAAATCTTACAATTCGGAAACTTCTCCCTTACCGGCGGATTTATCGTATTTCCTATTTCCTATATTATCAATGATTGTATAGCAGAAGTATGGGGATTCCGGCGTACCAGATTGATTATCTGGTTGGGATTCTCCATGAATTTCTTCATAGCTATTATGGGGCAGATTGCTGTGTTTCTGCCAGCAGCGCCTTACTGGATGGAGAATGAGCCCCATTTTAACTTTGTGTTCAGTCTTGCGCCTCGTATTGCGTTAGCAAGCTTTTTTGCGTTTCTGGTTGGTTCATTCCTGAATGCAATTGTTATCAGTAAAATGAAAGTGGCATCTAAGGGAAAACACTTTTCCTTACGTGCCATATTGTCAACAATAATTGGAGAAAGTGCAGACTCTATTATTTTCTTCCCTTTGGCATTTTGGGGAATGATGGCTGTTCCTGATTTAGTAAAACTGATGGTTTTACAGGTAATAGCCAAAACAGTTTACGAGATTATAGTCCTGCCTGTAACTATCAGGGTCGTAAAATATATCAAGAGAATTGAAGGTACTGATGTGTATGATAACGATATCAGTTATAATATTTTCTGACGAATTATTCACTAGAATAAAACATACTGCTACATATACAGTGCGGTTATTTCGTTGAGTAATAGTCCTATATTACGTTTAAGGTTTTAATTGCCAATGCAATACCATCATCGTCAACAGACGATGTTATCAAGTCGCCCTTGGCCTTGACTTCATCCGTGGCATTTCCCATAACAACCCCTACACCAGCATATTGTATCATGCTTACATCGTTTCCGCCATCACCAAAGGCATAGGTGTCTTCTCTTTTTATATTAAAATGTTGGCAGATAGCTTCAATGCCTTTCTGTTTGGTATTGCCTTTACCGATAATGTCAATAAAATATGGATGCCAGCGAGTTGTTTCACATTCTTTGATTTGGGGAATGAGATACTCTTCCTGATTTTTGTCTATAAAAGTTGTAATTTGGTAAACAGTCCTGTTCCTTAAGATTTTTTCCACAGATTCGTCGGAACAGGGAATATAGTTGATGTTCAGTTTGTCATAAAATATTTCTTTATACTTCTCACTTTCACGCACCAGATACTTTTCTTCTGTTTCAAACATATACACATTAGTTGCCCTTTTCAGACTTGTATATGTTATTATCTTTTGGAGGTCATCGTGAGGAATAGGATTGTCTGAAAGTACAATGTTACCAACATAGGTGTATCCTCCATTCATCGTAATATATCCGTCAACAAGCCCAGGTGTTTCTAGTTGGCTTAAATTATTGATAATGGATTTGGGACGTCCTGTAGCTATAATAATCAGATGTCCCTGTTGTTTTATCTTTTTTAATACATCAATAGTACTTTGAGGTATTCTGTGAGTCTTGAAACTAACCAATGTGCCATCAATATCAAAAAAGAATGCTTTCATGCTGTTGGTTATATTGTATTTGTTGTGTTATATCAAAACACCCATTCTTCGGAATGGGTGTTTTGATTGTATATTATTTGATTTCTTCTTCTATCGCTGCCTGGGCGGCTGCTAATCTGGCTATAGGAACACGGAATGGTGAGCACGAAGCATAATTCATACCAACACGGGCA
>ONKB01000037.1 GCA_900318305.1 uncultured Prevotellaceae bacterium
ATGTGGACCAGCCAGGGCTTGAACCTGGGACCTCCAGATTATGAGTCTGTTGCTCTAACCAACTGAGCTACAAGTCCTGATTCACTTTTGGGTGAATGCGACTGCAAAAGTAAAAGTTTACTTTGAAATGGGCAAATTTTTGGCGGAGAAAATTTGGAGAGAGGTGTCAAAAAGCTCTCTTGAGGGAATTTGTTAATAGGGATATGCTAAAAGAGGAATGGTGTTTGACAGAGCATGAGGATTGAAAGTTGATTGTCTTTGGAGCTGTTTTTATAAATAAAAACACATTGAATGCAGTAAGCTGCAATATTTTTGTATTTTTGCAAAAATTTAGTTATAATGCGATTCAAGTGCTTATTATATCTTTTCCTGTTGTTTGTGCCTCTAGGCGTCTCTGCTCAATGGGAAGAGCCCGTTCACTTTAAATGCACACAGCAGAAAGTGTCGCCAACGGAGATACTACTTGTATTTCAGGGGACAATTGACAAAGGATGGCACGTTTATTCATGCGATATGCCTGGCGGAGGTCCCACCGTGGCTTCTTTTCATCTGGAGGATGCCAAGGGCATAAAGCCGTTGGGCAAGTTGCAGGCGAAGGGCAGCGTGAAGGAGACGTATGATGAGATGTTCTCCATGAATGTGAAGTATATGGAGGGAACGGCATTGTTCCATCAACGGCTCAAGATTACCGGGAAAGAATATGAAGCTCATGGCTATCTGGAATATGGTGCTTGTAACGACCAGAATTGTCTTCCTCCAACGGAGGTGCCGTTCACGGTGAAAGGTGTTGCGGACATAAGTAAACCTGAGGCAAAGGAGGATGTGGCCAGAGCTGCGGAAAAAGAGACTATGGATGCTGTTGAGGAAGTAACGAAAGATACTGCCCATGTCTCTGTGAACAGCGGGCAGACTTCCCTGCCGGTGTACTGGAAGCCTGTGACCGAGGAATTGAAGGCTTTGGGTGATGGTACGGGTGGCTATTCGCTATGGTGGGTATTCCTGATGGGTTTACTTGGCGGCTTAATTGCTGTAATCACACCTTGTGTGTGGCCGATAATTCCCATGACCATCAGCTATTTCCTGAAGAGATATGAACAACGGGGTAAAGGTCTGCGCGATGCTTTGCTTTACGGCGTGTTTATTGTGTTGATATATGTGGGACTGGGATTATTGATTACTTGGGCTTTTGGTTCCAATGGCTTGAATGTCTTGTCGACGAGCGCTTGGTTCAATTTAATATGCTTTGCTATCCTGATTGTTCTTGCCGCCAGTTTTCTCGGAGGATTTGATTTGGCGTTACCTTCATCCTGGGGGAACAGAACAGACAGCGCTGCAGAAAGAAAAGGAGGTGTCATTGGTATTTTCCTCATGGCTGTGACGCTGACGATAGTGTCATTTTCTTGTACGGGTCCTATCATCGGGTTCCTGCTTGTGGACTTGACAACCTCATCGAATTATATGGCACCTATATTGGGTATGCTTGGATTCGCCCTTGCCCTTGCCCTGCCGTTTACGCTGTTTGCCTTGTTCCCTTCGCTCATCAAGAAGGCTCCAAAGAGTGGCAACTGGATGAATACGGTGAAGGTGGTCTTGGGTTTCATCGAACTGGCTTTCTCGCTGAAATTCCTGTCGGTGGCTGATATGGCCTACGGTTGGCATATTTTGGACCGCGAGGTGTTCTTGTCGCTGTGGATAGTTCTTTTTGCCTTATTGGGGGTATATCTGTTGGGGAAACTGCGTTTCCCGGCAGATGAACCGAAGGAACATTGTTCTGTCCCAGGTTTTTTCTGTGGCTTGATTTCACTTGCATTTGCGATGTATATGGTTCCCGGACTTTGGGGGGCACCGCTGAAGGCTATCAGCGCATTTGCGCCTCCAATGAGTACGCAGGATTTCAAAGTGTTCCCAGAAGACGAGGTAAAAGCGAAGTTTGATAATTACGATGAGGCTATTGCTGCGGCCAAAATGGCTGGTAAACCATTGCTGCTTGATTTCACGGGATATGGTTGCGTGAATTGCCGTAAGATGGAGGCTGCTGTGTGGACTGATCCGCAGATAAAGAAATTATTGAACGATGATTTCATTCTGGTGTCATTGTATGTGGATGACAGGACTTTGCTGGATGTGCCCCTTGAAGTTGATGCTGACGGGAAACACCTGACTCTGCGCACAAAAGGACAATTGTGGAGTTTCCTGCAGAGTTATAAGTTTGGGGCCAACACCCAGCCTTTCTATATACCTGTAGATGCACAGGGACAACTCTTGAACTACTCTTACTCGTATGACGAGGATGTGGAAAAATACAAGAACTTTTTACAGAGAGCATTAGAAAACATTAATATTAATTAAAGATAATGAAAACTAAAATTTTATTCTTAGCCAGTATTCTGGTATTGTGTGTTCATGGAGTATCGGCCCAGATGCCGATGCAAGACTTGCCTTTTGACCCGGATGTGGTAAAAGGTACATTGCCCAATGGTTTGACATATTACATCCAACATAATGAGAACCCCAAACAAAGGGCATTCTTCTATATTGCCCAAAAGGTGGGGTCGGTACAGGAGGAAGAGAACCAACGGGGTTTGGCTCATTTCCTGGAGCATATGTGCTTCAACGGCTCTGAGCATTTCCCAGGCAACGGCATCGTGGATTTCTGTCAGAGAATAGGCGTACAGTTTGGTAATCACCTGAATGCCTATACGGCTTGTGACCGCACGGTTTACAATATTGACAATGTGCCGACAACAGATCCGGCAAATATTGACTCTTGCCTCTTGATTCTCTATGACTGGGCCCATGCCCTGACTTTAGATCCCAAAGAGATAGATAAAGAGCGTGGTGTTATTCATCAAGAGTGGCGTGTGAGGAATACAGGAACCAACCGTATTCTGGAACGTCAGCTTCCTAATTTGATGGCAGGCAGCAAATATGCTCATCGCTTCCCGATTGGTTTGATGAGTGTAGTGGATAATTTCAAGCCAGAGGTGTTGCGAAACTATTATGATAAGTGGTATCGCCCAGACCTGCAAGGTGTAGTTGTCGTAGGTGACATTGATGTCAAGCAGATGGAGGAGAAAATTAAAACTGTCTTCGGCAAATTGCCTGCTCCCAAGGCTGACGCCGCCAAATTCGAGTATTATGTTGTTCCGGACAATCCTCAGCCGATATTTGTCTTTGACAAGGACAAGGAGATAACATCTCCTGTACTGCAATTGTTCATGAAGTATGACCCGGTACCGAGACAATACAGGCAGACTATTGCAGGTGTGTCTAATAATTTCGTGAACATGGTCCTGACAACGATGATTAACTACAGGCTTGATGATTTGATGCAGGATGCAAATGTGCCGGTTACTTCATGCAGGGCATTCTTTGGCCCGTTTATTATGTCACATACCAAGCTGGCTCTCCAAATGGCTATACGCCCGAAAGACGGCAAGAGTGAAGAGGCGATGGCCCTGGCCATGAGAGAATTACGCCGTATGGGTATGTTTGGCTTTGAAGAAGCAGAGTATAAGCGTGCACTGACTGATTTGTCGGGAATGTTGGACCAGATGGTTGAAGCCAGGAAAACTGTGAAATCGGGAGAATTGGTTAACGAATGTGTTGAGCATTTTCTGGAGAAACAGGTAAAGACAAAATTTGAGACAGAGGTGATGCTTTATCGCCAATTGGGTGACAATATACCTGTCCAGATGATTAACCAACTTGCAAAGGCTATGGTCGGCAAGATGGATACCAACTTGGTCGTAATGGGTATATATCCGGAGAAAGAGGAGGTCAAGGTGCCTACAACAGAGGATGGCGGAAGGATACTGGCTGCTGTCAAGGCAGAGGACTTGAAACCGTACGAAGCAAAGGCGATAGATTCACAACTGTTGGAGAAGGAACCTCAAGCAGGCAAGATTCAGAAAGAGATTCCTGCCGATGTCTTGGGCTATAAGGGTCTGAAACTCTCGAATGGTATTACGGTGAAATACAAGGTGACTGACTTTGATGAAGGAACTATACTCATGAGGGCTGTCAGTCATGGCGGTCAATTCAAGGTGAATAAGACTGAACTTGAGAATGCTGCATTATTTAATGCCGTCCTTGCCAATAACGGTCTTGGAAAATTCAATGGCAACGATTTGGAGAAAGCGCTGACGGGCAGGGTGGTTTCTATAACTCCTCGTCTCAGCAACAGTATTGAGGCTTTCAATGGTTCTTCCTCAAAGAAAGACTTAAAGACATTGTTCCAATTGCTATATCTGTATTTCACTGAGATAAATTATGATACGATTAACTACAATAAGGTGATAAAGAATCAGGAGGTGGCTTTGGCTAATCGTGAAGCTAACCCCATGACGGCATTCAACGATTCTCTCCAGATGAATCTGTATGACTATTCTCCTTATGTTGAGCCGATGACTTTGGATAGGTTGAAGAAAGTGAACTATGATGGTATCCTGAAGATTTACAAGGAACGTTTCGCCAATCCTGCTGATTTCACATATATCTTTACAGGAGCGATTAATGAGGATAGCTTGAAGTTGTTTGCCTCACAATATCTTGCAAGTCTTCCTGTTGGTGGAACTTTGGAACGTCTGGAGAAGAGTGATATGCATCTGAAGAAAGGTGTGAAGACTTGTCGTTTCTCCAAGAAAATGGAAACACCACAATGTTATGTCGTGGGTATCTGGAATGGAAAGAGTGATTTAACTCCGCAGAATCAGGTTGTGGCTGAGGCCATCGGCCAGATTCTGGATATTCATTTTACCCAGACGATTCGCGAGAAGTATAGTTTTGCTTACTCTATAGGTGCGTATGCCAATGTGTCCTATATGTTGGGTGAACCCCAATTTATTGTTCAGGTAGTGGCTCCTGTAAAGCCTGAAAAGTGTGATTCCACCATACTTTTGATAAATGAGGGCTTTGAAGATATGGCAAAGAACGGAGTCTCAAAGGAAAACCTGAATAAGGTAAAGGAGCAGATGCTCAAAGAGTATGAGACTAATCAGCGTGAGAATAAATACTGGCATGGTGCAGAAGAATCTTTCGTTCTCTATGGCATAAATGAATTGGCTGGTATAAAGGAAGCTGTTGAGGCCCTCAGTTCCGAGCAAATAAAGGCTTTCCTGAACAAATATGTTATCAAGCAGAACAATCATCTCAAGGTAGTGATTGAACCCAAGGCAGAATAAAACAACAAACAGAGAAATGATTTGATGGGCAGCGATGTGACTCTGAGGATATCTGTAGTAATGTGCACTTATAATGGTGCACGTTACTTGCGTGAGCAACTGGATACTATTCTGGGGCAGACTTATCCTGTTTATGAGGTAATTGTCCAGGATGATGGTTCCAGGGATGAGACTTTTCCCATATTGGAGGAGTATGCGAAGAAGTATCCCGTCATTAAAATCTATCATAACGAATCGGGACTGCATGGCATTAACGGCAATTTCTTCTCGGCAATGGCCCGTGCAGAGGGAGATTATATCGCTATTTCTGATCAAGATGATATCTGGGAAAAGGATAAACTGAGACTTCAGGCGGAAGCCATTGGCGACCATCTGCTTTGCTCGGCGTTCTCGGTACCATTCTCAACAACGGGCTATCCTGTAAAAATTGATAACCGTATACCCAATACACATCTTCTCCGAAACAACTATGTCTGCGAACTTCCTGGCCACTCCATGCTGTTCCGCAGGGAACTGCTCCAGTATATATGGGGTGGAGAGGAATGGCCTTTATATTACGACTGCCAGCTGATGAATGCTGCGGCAGCCGCAGAGAGCGTGGTGTTCCTGCCCAGGCAACTGGTGCATTTCCGCCGTCATGCTGATGCTGCGACAGCAGCCTTGCCTATCAACAATCATCTGCTGTCAAAGGGGGCGTGGGAATATATCAAGTTGTCGTTGTTACATCACTCTGCCCTGCAGCGGCAGGTAAGGAGACGTTTTGAGGTGATGTTACCTTTCATGGAAAAACTGCCGTTTGATACCCGAAGCAGGCGAGACGCAGTCTATATGGGCAAACTGCAACTGGGGCACGGACCTGTTGTCTTCGTGAAAAAAGTATTATTCTTTCTTCGGCATTCACGTCATCTGTTTCATGCAGAAGTGCCAAATCCTGTCATTAGAACATTAAGAGCCGCATTTTTTGTTTATTCCTGTGGCTATTATTACAGAGGTCAAATATAACTTATTTTGAATTTTGGATATGAAGAGACTATTTCTATTATGTGTAATTGTTGTTTCAGCCATATTGTTCTCACATGCAAGTGAGCCGATTTTGGACTCTATGAAAATTCAGGGCCGTACCCGCCATTTTTGGATGTTGTTGCCAGACGGTATTCAGAAAGATGCGCCTTTGGTTTTTGTCCTGCATGGATATGGTAACCCTGGAAAACAGAAGACTTGGATGGATGCTTCGGCAGAGAAGCATAAATTTGCTGTCTGTGTCCCGTGGGGGTGGAAAGACCCGAAGGGCAAGCCGTCGTGGAACGTAGGCTATCCTTTCCAGAAAGGTTGGAATGTTGATGAGGTTGCCGGAATGGTCAAATTAGCAAAACATGTGCAAAAGAAGTACAATCTCAGCAAGGAAAATACTTTCATGACTGGTATGTCGAATGGCGGTGAAATGTGTTATTTGACAGCATACAGCAAACAGAATGCTTTTAAGGCTGTAGCACCTGTGTCCGGGCTTACAATGGAATGGACGTATCGAACGATGGATGCTCCGAAGCCAATGCCTCTCTTCGAGATACATGGAACAGCTGACCATACTTCAGAATGGACTGGTGATCTGGAGAACAAAGGTGGCTGGGGTGCTTATATGTCGGTTCCTGTTGCCATTGGCTATTGGATTGCCAAGAATAAATGTGAGAAGGAAACCGTAGAGAAGGTTGAAGGTCTCAACAAATCGAATAACAGGTCAATTATCAAGCATAAGTACTCTGGAGGTCCTACAGGATGTGAAGTGTGGCTGTATGAAGTAATAAATGGTTCTCATAGTTGGTTTGACAAAGATATTGACACGGGAGAGGAAATCTGGACGTTTTTCAGTAAATATCTGAAATAGGATGAGAGTATTACTTGTTAATACAACAGAGCAGAAAGGCGGAGCAGCCATAGCAGCCAACCGCCTGATGGTAGCGCTGAACGGGCATGGCGTAAAAGCCAAAATGCTGGTTAGCAGGAAAGAAACTGCTAACTTGTCTGTTGTGGAAACAGGCAGCAACTGGCGTTATCGCTTAAATTTCCTCAAAGAGAGAATGAGGATTTTTATTGCCAATAAATTCAGCAAGGCCAACTTGTTTGCTGTGGATATTGCCTCTGATGGAATGGACATAACTAAGTTACCGGAGTTTAAGGAAGCTGATGTTATCCATTTGCATTGGATTAATCAGGGTTTTCTGTCGTTGAAAGATATTGCCAGAATTATCAAGAGTGGTAAGCCTGTTGTATGGACATTGCATGATATGTGGGAATTTACAGGCATATGTCATTATGCAGACAGTTGCAGACAATTTATGACGGAGTGCCATTATTGTCCTTTGCTGAAATCTCCAGGGGAAAGGGATTTGTCCTACGAAATATTCGTAAGGAAACTCAAATTATTTGAGAAGGCCAATGTCCAGTTTGTTGCTGTCAGCAACTGGCTTGCCGATTGTGCAAGGCAAAGTAGTTTACTGCGTAATCAGAATATCCAGGTGATACCTAATGTGCTTCCTGTTGCCCGTTATGTCAGGAAAGAAAAAATAGCTTCGAGGGAATACTTTGGCTTGCCTTTGGATAAAAAAATCATATTGTTTGGCGCAGTCAAGGTAGATGACAAGCGCAAGGGGCTGGCCTACTTGAATCAGGCGTTATGCCTGTTGATAAACAAGAAACATTATGATAAAGACCAGTTGTTGCTGGTACTCTTTGGAGATATTAAACAACCAGAGATATTGGAGGGAATTCCCATACCATATACTCATCTGGGATTTTTGAAGGATGATGACGAGTTGTCTGCGTTATACAGCGCATCAGACGTGGCAGCGATACCATCACTGTATGAGACTTTCGGTCAGACAGTCATAGAGGCTCAGGCTTGCGGTTGTGTGCCGGTAACATTTACCGGTAGCGGACAAATGGATATCATTACTCATCGTCAGGATGGCTATCTCGCGGAATATCTCTCTGTCTCCGATTTTTCCCAGGGCATTAAGTGGGCACTTGAACAAGATATTGATCCCGCCGCCTTGCGTGCCAATGTCATCAGGAAATACAATGAGAGCGTTATCGCATCGAAATATATCGATTTGTATAATCAGATCTGCAAAGAAGAAGAATGATAAAGTTTACTGTTGCTACCTGTACGTTTAATGCTGCCAAGGAACTACCTGCTACATTAGAGAGTGTTTTGGGGCAGGAGTATGCTGAAGTGGAGCATCTCATTATAGATGGCGCTTCCAAGGATGACTCATTGGATTTGATCCTAAAATATAAGCGTCAGAGCGATGAGGCCTTGAATGGTCACGACGTGAGAATTATATCAGAGCCTGACAGGGGGTTGTATGATGCCATGAACAAAGCTCTCGGTAATGCGACGGGTGACTATATCCTTTTTCTGAATGCTGGCGACAGGTTTCATTCAACGGATACTTTGATAACCATAGCTGATGTGTGTGAGCAGAGTGATACCTTGCCAGGAGTTGTCTATGGACATACAGATATCGTGGATGCCCAGGGACATTTTCTTCGCAAACGCCGTCTGGAGCCGCCTTCCGATTTACATTGGACGAGTTTCCGCTATGGCATGCTGGTATGTCATCAGGCTTTTTTTGCCTCGACCAAACTCACGGCAGCCTGTAAATATGATACCCGCTACAGATTCTCCTCAGATTTTGACTGGTGTATCCGATTGATGCGGATGGCAGAGGAGCAGAGACTTCCATTGGTGAACAGCGGAACTATTATAGCCGACTATCTGGAAGGAGGGATGACGAAGAAAAATCACAGACGTTCTTTATGGGAGCGTTTCCGAATCATGTCTGAACACTATGGTTTCCTGTCTGCAATAAGAAACCATTTATATTTTGTTCTGCGAGCTGTTATTAAGAGATGACACTATGAGACTCAAGAAATGGTATATATCTGTTTTGTTTCTGGCGATAGCGCTTAATAGCACTTCCAAAGAGGTAGATTCCATAAGGATATGGCATGACATGTATCATTCGACATCACCGAGGATTGTTGCCCACAGGGGATTCTATAATTATCCTGGGGCTGCTCAGAATTCCCGTGCTTCATTGCGCAATGCTATAAGACTGGGTGTTGAGGGATCAGAAATGGACGTCTGGCTGACGGCAGATAACGAAATTGTGATTAATCATGATGCAGTAAGAGATGGTGTCACAATAGAGACATCCACTTTGAAGGAGGTGAGGAAACTGAAATTGGGAAACGGGGAACGGCTCCCCTTGTTCGGAGAATTTCTGAGAATTTTGAAGACCTCAAAGAAAACCCACCTGTTCGTGGAGGTGAAGAAACACAGTACAAGGCAACGGACGATAGAAGCTGGCCTGGCCGCTATGCGTGCAGTAAACGCAGCAGGTCTGAAAGGGATGGCTGAATACATGTCTTTTAGTCTTCCTGCTTGTGTGGCTCTGGCAAAGGAAGACCCTTCGGCAAAGGTTTATTATTTGTCGGGCAATAAGTCCCCGCAGGAATTGCATGCCTTGGGAATTAGCTCCATGAATTACAAGGCTGAGGTTTATCGCAAGCATCCCACATGGATCAGGGATGCCCATAGTTTGGGAATGACTGTTACGGCGCGTGCTCTGAATACGAGAAACGCAGTCAGAGAGATGATTGAGGCAGGAGTGGATAATATGGCGACCGATTTTCCTGTTCAGGCTATGGATGTAAGAGAATTAATGACAAGAAATAAAAAATAAGTCTATGAATAGGATAATTGTTTTATGGATGATGATATGTCTGTGTGTGTCTGTCTGTGCAGAGGAGTATATGTATGTATGGCAGCAAGACGAGATTGTTTTTCAAAAGGGTGTTAACGTAATAGACAGCATTAGTGTGCAGGAAGGCAGGTTTGTTGTTCTCAACAGACACGACAGTATCCTGTTCTCTGAGGAGTTGTCTGCTATTGATAGCGTTACCTTTAAGTATGACAGGCCTCAGGCAGATGTTTTGGATGTCCAGTTTAATGCCGATGGTACGGCAACGGATGTCTCACCCATGAAAAATGAAATCAAAGCTGTTAATATAAATGGGCTGACGGCATATCCTTATTCGTCCAATGGACGTTATGCCATTAGATTTGACAACAAGAAATCAGCGGCACCATATAGCTATTATAAAATTAACTATGAGAATAATTCTGCCTTCAAGCAGGCTTTGGCGGATGGACATAGTGTTGAGGCGGTGTTCATGATGACAGAGACCCCTTATTCCACATCTTGTGCGGAAGCAAAATTCTTTTCTTCTCATCAGTCTGGCGGAACAGGCCTGTCGGTATTGCGTAGCAAATTATATTTCCTGCCGAATGTCACCCAGACGAGTAGCAGTCACTATATAGAACTGAATTCCGGGATTACACCTGAGGCGAATGTGTTCTATCATGTCGTAGGTGTCTGGAACAAAGAAGAAGGGAAGGCCTATGTGTATGTCAACGGAGAGCTGAAAGGCGAGATGGATGCTGTCGGCAATCTGAAATGGGGCTCCGCGGGAAGTCAGTGGTTTGGCATAGGCTGTGATGCCAAGAATGCCACAGACGGCGAGATGGCCTGGAACGGTGATGTCCGCATAGTAAGGATATATGACAAGCCGTTGACAAAGAATGATGTCTCCGTACTTTGGAGTGGATATAAGGATGAACAGGAAGATAATCCTGAATTGGTGAATGACGTACAGTATTATAGCGGCCTTCCTGTCACCAAGGGACAATCCTATGAGTTTGTGGGAAAGGGATTTCAGAGCAATGATGTGGTAAAAATGATTCCTCTGACAGGTAATGGTAGTACAATTGTTAAGAAAGTAACCATTTTAGGACAAGATACGGCCCAGATAAAACTTCCGACATCAGTCAAAAGCGGAGTGTACAGCGTACAGCTTCTTCGTGGGGGAAAGACACAGTTGCTGGGTCTTGATTCCATAGTAGTTGTTGATAAATTCCCTCAAACATTTGAGGTGTGCTTCCACCGGGGATTCTGGAATACGCCAGAATCGGCTCAGAATTCAAGGACTTCGCTCCGAAAGGCTATAGAGAACAATGCTTTTAATTCTGAAATAGATATATGGCTTACAACTGATGACTCTTTGATGGTTAATCACGATGCCTCCTTGAACGGGGTGACTATTCAGAAATCAACTTACGAGCAAGTAAAGGACCTGACTCTTGTTAATGGAGAGAAAATACCTACATTGCGCGAGATGCTGGAAATCATTGCCACCTCCCCAGGAACGCGGCTGTTGATTGAGACCAAGAAGCACTCAGCAACTCAACGCTCTATAGAAGCCTCCCGGAAGGCTATGGCTATGGTGGAGTCCATGGGATTAAAAGACAAAGTAGAATACTGCTCGTTCAGTCTGGATGTTTGCCAAGACCAGAAAGCGCTTGATCCGGAAGCTATTGTATCTTACATCAATGGCGACAGGACTCCTCAGCAACTGGCTCCTTATGGGATAAACTTGGATTATACTCCGGCGAAATACAAGGCAAATCCCTCATGGATTCCTGATGCTCATGCTTTGGGAATCAAGGCAATCTCCTGGACCTTGAATACAAGAGCCGACATTATAGAGAGTGCAAATTTGGAGGCAGACATCCTTGCTACTGACTATCCGTTGTGGGCACAGAAAATAAGAGAGTACTATATTAGACATCAGAATGAATAATAACATTATAAAATATAATTATGAAAAAAGCTTTATTATGTCTACTCATGGTAGTTGCCATACACATGAGTGCAAGGGATATTTATGTGTATAATGGGACGAGTGAGGTCAAGACAGTCAAGGACGTTCGCAAGATTACTTTTGGCTCAGGAGTCATGAATGTTGAGCAAGAGAATGGAGTGGTAGTCCCTGTCAGTCTTGCTGAATTCAACAATTTCTCTTTCTTTGCCAGGCAGGCGACTTCCGTACATTCGGTGTTGGCGAATGGAGTGGAATTCAGCTATGACGGCAAAACGATTAAAGTTAGTGATGCACGGCGTATTTCAGTGTACTCCCTGATGGGAACAGAACTGGCTTGTCTGGATGTATCAGGCAAATATGTGCAGTTCTCAATGAAGGATTATCCCGCCGGTATTTATATAGTTAAAGTAACTGCGAAGGGCAGGGTTTTTACCCAGAAGATTACCAAGAGATAGTTCTGTGTGTTTTTTGCAAAGTATTGGAGGTCTTTACTTATGAAACGCTTGATTTTATTGTTTGCAATTTTGCTGTATAGTATGACCGCTTTTGCGGATACTTCAGAGAATATATGTATATTCCAGGAAGGTGTGGTTATTTTTGAGACGGATGCTAGTGGTGTTGACAGTATTTGCATCAAAGATAACAAAGTGTATTTGTATGATAACAATTCAAAATTGATTTATCAGGTGAAAACGGACGAGATTGATAGTATCCGTTTTCTGCCTCCTGTGCCCAAAGCCGATATCCTTGATGTTAAGTTTAATCCAGATGGTACGGCTGAGGATATTTCTCCGATGAAAAATACCATTGAGGCATATGGAAATCCCCAGGTTTTCTTCAGTAGTCGTTATGGACGTTATGAAGTGCGTTTCGGCGATAATAGCTGGGCAGGAAAGGCAATTCGTTATTACAAGATAAGCTATGCTGATAATGATGCTTTCCAAAATGCTTTGGCAGACGGTCATACAATGGAGACTGTGATACGTTGCAGTTATACGGGAAGCATCCAGGATGGTGAGGCAAAATTCTTTAGTAGTCATCAGAGTGGCGGAACGGGACTTATGATTTCCAAGATTTCGGGTGCAAGAGAAAACGAGCTTACTTTTTTACCATATGTAGGCGGTTCGTGGCGATGGGCGACAAGCGGAATAGTGCCGGAATCAGACGTGTATTATCATATAGTAGGTGTCTGGAACAAGACGGAAGAGAAGGCATATATATATGTTAATGGAGAATTAAAGAATACTGTGGCAGCAAGCGGGGATTTCAAATTCCCTGCGACGAATTGTTATTATTTTGCCATTGGTGGTGACCCGTCAAATGCTACGACTGTAAACCAGGCTTGGAATGGAGATGTAGTTCTTTCACGTATCTATGATAAAGCATTGACAAAAAACCAGGTGACATCTCTTTGGAACAGGTTGGAAGAACTGCGAGGTAATGAAGATGTTGAAATGGTGAAAAAAGTCCATTATTACTCTGGCCTTCAAGTTGTAGCAGGAAAAGGTTATGACATATATGGTGTAGGATTCAAAGATGGTGACAAGATAAATTTTGTCAATACAGACAATGATGCCAATTCTTTCTCTGTTGACTGTTCCCTGACAGCCGATGGCGTTCATTTCAATCTTCCCGGGGAAGTGGTTTCTGGAAGTTATCGTATGTTGTTATCACGCGAGGGTATGATTCAGGATCTGGGTGCCAATGAGCTGACTGTTGTAAGTAAGTTGCCACGAGGTGCACAAGTCGTGGCTCATAGGGGTTACTGGAAAGCACCTGGTGCAGCCCAGAATTCACGTGCTTCCTTGCAGGCGGCTTTGGACTTGAAGGACTGTTATGGTTCCGAGACCGATGTATGGTTGACGACCGACGGTCATATCATGGTTAATCATGATGCCAGTTTAAGTGGTGTTACCATTCAGACATCAACTTATGATCAAGTGAAGAACCTCACTTTGAGCAATGGCGAAAAGATTCCTCAACTGCAAGATTTCCTGAATATGATGGCTGCAGACAATAGTGAGACAAAACTGATTATTGAAATTAAGACCCACAGTTCCGTCGAGAGAACTTGTGCTTGTGTGGATTCTGTCGTGGCGGCTGTCAAAGCCATGGGGCTGGAGAACAGAGTAGAGTACATTGCATTCAGCCTTGACGGGTGTAAGGAAGCTGTTAAGATGGCTCCGACGGCGATGGTGCAATATCTCAATGGTACTAAGACACCACAAGAGTTGTATAATGATGGTATCATGGGGCTGGATTATACCCAGGCGAAGATGACGGATAGCTACATTAGTAATGCTCATAGTCTGGGAATGATAGTCAATGTCTGGACCATTGACTCGGATAGTGAGATTGTATATACAAACAACAGGGATGCGGATTTTGTTACGACAAATTATCCGGAATCGGCATTGAAGGTATATAAACATTATAAGAATAACCGTTAAAAACAGATGTAAATATGAAAACAAAAAAGATGTTTGTAACTATTGCAGCTTTGATGGCTGTTTCCCAGTTGTTGGCAGTAGATCCTCCTACTATGGGTTGGAGTTCCTGGAACACGTTTGCCCTGGATATCAATGAAAAAGTTATCATGGAGCAGGCTGACGCAATGGTCAAAACTGGATTGGACAAAGTGGGGTATAAATATGTCAATATAGATGACGGCTATTGGGACGGACGTGACGAGAAGGGAAATTTAAGACTGAATACCAAGTTGTTCCCGCGTGGCATGCGTTTCCTGACAGATTATATCCACAAGAAAGGACTTAAAGCAGGTATTTATTCTGATGCGGGAGACAATACATGTGGATCTGCCGGGGGCAAACATGCCTGGGGAAAAGGTGTCGGCTTTGCCGGACATGACCAGACAGACTGTAACCTGTATTTTAATGACTGGAATTTTGACTTTATCAAAGTTGACTATTGTGGTGGGATGCATCTTAAGTTGGATGAGCAGAAACGCTATACGGAGATATCCAATGCCATCAAGGCCACAAAGCGTCCTGATGCTCAGTTTAATATTTGCCGGTGGGCTTATCCAGGAACATGGGCAAGCGAAGTGGCAACTTCATGGCGTACAACCGGAGATATTAACAGTAGCTGGAAATCGTTGAAAGCGATTATCCTGGAGAACCGGTATCTGTCTGCCTTTACTGGCGGAGGCCATTATAATGATATGGATATGCTTGAAATAGGCAGAACTTTATCCCATGATGAGGAGATTACCCATATGGTGATGTGGTGTGAGTTAAGTAGTCCGTTGCTGATAGGATGTGATTTAACCAAGATATCCGATTTTTCTCTTAACCTAATGAAAAACAAGGAACTGATTGCTGTTAATCAGGATAAGCTGGGATTGTCTGCTCCTATAGTTCAGCGGGAAGGCGATGTGTATGTTTTCGCAAAGGACATGAAAGAGCTGCATGGTTCTCAGCGTGCTATTGCTGTTTGTAATTTGAGTGACGAAGCAAAGGTCATCAGTATTGATATGGCAACAGTTGATTTTCTGGGTACAGTCAAGGTACGTGATGCTGTGGCACAAAAAACGCTTTCTGATGTTTCCGGTACGATGAGTGTAGAGATTCCCGCACATGGCAGCCGGATGCTGATTATGACCGGAGCCCGGGGCGAGCGTGCAAAATATGAGGCAGAGGAGGCATGGCTGAAGGCATATAATGAAATAAGAAAACCTGGCCCCCTTTTCTCAGACAGAGAGGGGACTTCTCTGGGAGCCTGTGTGGGTTTCTTGGGAAATGCCAATGATAATTACCTGCAATGGAAGAATGTATACAGTAAGACAGGCGGGAAATATCGTCTGACATTTAAATACTTGAGTGCAGAGCCTCGTAGAATGGCTGTTTCTGTCAACGGCAGTTATGTCAAGGAATTTACCGGATTGAATAGTGGTTCATGGAGTAAAATCGCCGATTGCAGCGTAGAAGTTGAGCTGCAGAAAGGGTATAACTCTGTAAAATTGTCTAATCGTACAGAGTGGATGCCCGATATGGATTGTATGGTAATAACAAAGCTATAGTCCATGCGTGATGCTGTAATTGTCCCCATTGCTTATCTGGCTCCAGTAAGTTATTACTGCCGCCTGCTGGCATACGATGATGTCCGCATTGAGCAATGGGAACATTACATAAAGCAGACAT
This sequence comes from uncultured Prevotellaceae bacterium, assembly GCA_900318305.1. Classification (GTDB taxonomy): domain Bacteria; phylum Bacteroidota; class Bacteroidia; order Bacteroidales; family Bacteroidaceae; genus UBA6382. Next base: position 16,067 of record ONKB01000037.1, read on the forward strand.
ACAGAAACCGCTGTGTCATAGCATCTGAGAGCGGTCCGTTGTCTTTAAGTATTCCAGTTGAGAAAGTTTTGCCTGGAACTCTGGTGAAAGAAGTCAGGGTGAGCGATCATGGGAACTGGCGCCACATGCATTGGCAGGCATTGTCGACGGCTTATGACAGGACACCATATTTTGAATTTTATGCTGATGATTTCAGACCGTTTTACGAGAAGAAATATCATTTTTTGTTCGATTATACCGAAGCATTGAGAGAATTGGTTTGTCATCTTCTGGATATTTCTCCCTCGGTGTCTTTAACACAGAGTTATATGTCGCAACCTGAGGCAGAAGACTGCCGGATGCTATATACACCAAAGGCCAAAACCTCAGATGCCCATTTCTCTCCTTGCCCTTATTATCAGGTTTTTTCTGAGCGATGTGGCTTTCTCCCCAACTTGAGCGTCGTGGATCTCCTGTTCAATATGGGGCCTGAATCTGTATTTGTCTTACGCAAAAGCTTTCGGCAAGACAGTTAAAAACCATTTTAAATAATAAATAGTATGAAAAAACGTTTGATTTTTTGTTTAGTGCTCTTTATGAGCTTTGTAGCTGCTAACGCGCAGACAACTGTGAAAGGCAGCAAGTTTACCGATAACTGGGCTATTGGTGTTCAGGGTGGTCTCATATCGCCGGCGGCTAATCATGCCATTATCGGTGATGCCCGTGCGATAGCAGGCTTGACATTGACTAAAATGATTACCCCCGCTTTCGGCATATCTGCTGAGGGGAATATGTCTTTCAATTCGGGGTCGCATATTGACCCGTGGGGAGTGAGTGGTAAATGCGCTATCGATGCAACCAATGTGAGTTTGCTGGCTAATGTGAACCTCAATAATTTCCTGGGAAGGTATAAAGGCTCTCCACGCCCTGTTGAGTTTGTTGCCGTATATGGTTTCGGATGGTCCCATAACTTCTATCCCAAATCACAGGCATTGGATGTCAATATGCTCACTTCAAAGGCAGGCTTGAATATCAATTTCAATATAGATGCTGCCAAGGCTTGGCAGATAAATATCAAGCCGGCGATTGTATGGGCGTTATCGGGGAATATGGTGTGTGATTATACCGGTTTTGTCGGCAGTACCAATCCCAAGAGATGCTGCCATAACACCCATTATGACTTAAACCATGCATTGCTTGAGTTGACAGCGGGTGTTACTTATAAGTTCCGCAACAGCAATAATTCCCATAATTTTGTCAAGGCTAAATTATATGACCAGGCTGAAGTTGACGGGTTGAATGCAAAGATAAACGACCTTCGTTCCTGTCTGAAGACAAAAGATGCTGAATTGCAGAAAGCTTCTGGTGAAATAAAGGATTTGCAGGATCAGTTGAGCGAGTGCCGTAACAAGGCCCCTCAGATAATAAGGGAGACCAAGGAGAATACCACAAACAACTTGGAGTCTGTTGTAACTTTTGCTCAGGGGAAATCCGTAATAGCAGCTTCTCAGTATCCTAATGTGGAGCGTATAGCCACATATCTGAAGAACCACAAGAATGCCAAGGTGATTATTAAAGGTTATGCTTCTCCCGAAGGCAGTATTGAGATTAACCAGAAACTGGCAAAAGCCCGTGCCGAAGCTGTTAAGCAGTTGCTGCAGCAAAAGTATAAAATCAATGCCAACCGCATCCAGGCTGAAGGTCAGGGAGTAGGCAATATGTTCTCTGAACCAGATTGGAATCGTGTGGCAATATCAACTTTGAGCGATTAGGTCGCAGACCGTCCGGAAGGGTGCCGTCACTTTGAAGTGGGGGCGCCCTTCTGTTTTTTGTGTTCAAACTATTTTGTAACTTTGAATCACGAAACAAATCAAAATATCAATAGTATGGAAAAAGATAAAAACCAAATCCAGCAGACAGGCATAGATATTACTCCTGATGTGGCTGGTGGAACGTATTCGAATCTGGCAATGGTTTCCCACTCCCCGGCGGATTTTGTCGTGGATTTCCTCTGCCTGCTCCCAGGCATGCCGCGCCCCTTGGTGAAGAGTCGCATCGTGATGGCTCCTGAGCATGCCAAGCGTCTGCTCATTGCCCTGAATGACAATGTGAAGAAATATGAAAACATGTTCGGCGAGATACAGTTGGCCCAGAACCAGGCTCCAATGATTAACGCATTTGATAAAATGCCTAAAGGCGAGGCGTGATGTATGGGGAAGTATAATTTTGACAAATTGACAGACCGTACCCAGAGCGGTGCATACAAGTATGTTCGCCTGGAGCAGATGTTCGGACGCTCTGACCTGATCCCCTTGTGGGTGGCGGACATGGATTTTGAGACGCCCCCGTTTATAACCGAGGCTCTAAGAAAGAGGCTGGAGCACTCTCTCTATGGTTACACCTGTGATCCTGTGGATTGGTGGCCAACGGTAATAGAATGGATAGAGAATCAGCATGGCTGGCATACTGAAAAAGAGTGGTTTACATTTATTCCAGGCATCGTGACGGGCATCGGCTTGGTTGTGAATGTCTTTGTCAAACCCGATGAGAAAGTCATCATCCAGCCTCCCGTGTATCACCCCTTCCGTCTGGTCCCCCAAGACAACAAGCGTAAAGTGGTAAACAACCCTTTGATTCTGAATGCCGACGGGTCTTATTCTGTTGATTTTGACAACCTTGAGAAAATTTATGACGAGAAGTGCAAGCTCCTTATATTGTGCAACCCTCATAATCCCGGTGGTATATTATGGGACCGGAATACCCTGCAGAGGTTGGCAGACTTCTGTTACGACCATAACCTTTTGGTGATATCCGATGAGATACATAGTGATATGGCATTATGGGGGAAAGAACATATTCCTTTTGCATCCGTATCCGAGAAGGCCGCGTCGTGCAGTATCACCTTTGGCGCTCCTTCCAAGACATTCAACATAGCAGGCATAATCAGCTCGTATGCTATAGTGCCTAACCCTCAAATCAGGGAAAAGTTCTTCGGGTGGCTGTCGGCTAACGAACTGAATGACGCCCATCTCTTTGCCCCGATAGCAACGATAGCTGCCTTTAAATATGGTAAAGAGTGGCGGAAGGAAATGCTGGAATATATTGAAGGAAACATAGAACTGATAGAGCAATACTGTAAGACGTATATACCAGAAATAAAACCTCTGAGGCCCGAGGCATCTTTCCTCGTTTGGCTGGATTGCCGCGACCTTAATCTTCAACATGATGAGTTGATCGACTTGTTTGTAAACAAGGCTCATCTGGCTTTGAATGACGGTGAGATGTTTGGCAAAGAAGGTCAGGGATTCATGCGCATGAATGTCGGCTCTCCCCGTTCCGTCATAGAAAAAGCCTTGATTCAGTTGCGCAAAGCCGTTTGCGGCAAATAAACAGGTCCCGTGAGAGAATTTTTTCGCTCAAGAGTCTTTTTCTGTTCCGGATTGACATCAAAACTCACATTATTCTCTATAAATCCAGCGAATAAGCTGTAGTAAGTTTTACTCGTTTTTGGGGGTGATTATTGATTGTTAAACAGGTCGATATGGGGATTTGTTAATAGTGATTTTAAAATAATTGCTCCCAAAGTATTGTTTATTAAAATAAAAAGTTGTACCTTTGCAAGCCAAAAGGCAAATTGTGCCTTGTTGTGAACACGTATTTGAAACAAAATTAAAATTATAATATATTAAAAATCAAACAAATGCCTACAATTCAACAACTCGTAAGAAAGGGCAGGCAGGCAATCGTAGACAAGAGCAAATCACCAGCTCTGGACGGATGTCCACAGCGTCGTGGTGTGTGTGTTCGCGTCTATACGACTACGCCTAAGAAGCCTAATTCAGCCATGCGAAAAGTAGCTCGTGTGCGTCTGACAAATTCGAAGGAGGTTAACTCCTACATCCCAGGAGAGGGTCACAACCTTCAGGAACACTCTATCGTAATGGTACGTGGTGGTCGTGTTAAAGACCTTCCTGGTGTACGTTATCACATTGTTCGCGGCACACTCGATACAGCCGGTGTAGCCAACAGAACACAGCGCCGTTCCAAGTATGGTGCTAAACGTCCAAAGGCTGGTAAGTAAAAAGTCAATTGGTTTCGGCAGCAGAAGGTTGAGTAAAGCACTCGTGAGAGACTCGAAGTAACAAAATGCAGCCCTGACCGTTAAACCAAGAAAAAATGAGAAAAGCTAAACCAAAGAAACATGTGATCCTCCCTGATCCCGTGTTTAATGATGCAAAAGTTACCAAGTTTGTTAATCATCTGATGTATGATGGTAAGAAAAGCATCTCGTTTCAAATTTTTTACAATTCACTGGATATTGTAAAAGAGAAAATGTCTTCAGTAGAGAAAGAGCCTCTGGATATATGGAAAGAAGCTCTTGACAAAATCACCCCTCAAGTCGAAGTTAAATCCCGTCGTATCGGCGGTGCTACTTTCCAGGTTCCGACTGAAATACGTCCTGACCGCAAGGAGTCTGTAGCTATGAAAAACATGATTAACTTCGCACGCAAGCGTTCCGGTAAGAGCATGGCTGAAAAGCTCGCTGCTGAAATCATGGACGCATTTAACGAGCAGGGTGGTGCCTTCAAGAGAAAGGAAGACATGCATCGTATGGCTGAAGCTAACCGTGCATTTGCTCACTTTAGATTCTGATTTAAAACCTGAATTTAGAAATGGCTAAACACGATTTGCATTTAACTCGTAATATCGGTATCATGGCTCACATTGATGCCGGTAAGACCACAACTTCAGAGCGTATATTGTTTTATACTGGCAAAACCCACAAGATTGGTGAGGTGCATGAAGGTGCAGCCACAATGGACTGGATGGAGCAGGAGCAGGAAAGAGGTATTACAATCACTTCTGCTGCAACGACTACATACTGGAATTGGGACAATAAACAGTATAAGATTAATTTGATAGACACTCCGGGTCACGTTGACTTCACGGCAGAGGTGGAGCGCTCTTTGCGTGTACTGGACGGTGCTGTTGCCACATATTGTGCTGTCGGTGGTGTTGAGCCACAGTCGGAGACAGTGTGGCGTCAGGCTGATAAGTACAATGTGCCTCGTATAGGATATGTCAACAAAATGGACCGTTCGGGTGCCAATTTCTTTGACGTAGTACGTCAGATGAAAGAAATACTTGGTGCCAATCCGTGTCCTATCAATATCCCTATCGGTGCGGAAGAGAGATTCAAGGGTGTTGTCGATCTGATAAAGATGAAGGCAATACTCTGGCATGATGAGACTATGGGTGCTGACTATGAGGTCTGCGACATACCTTCTGACCTTCAGGCTGAAGCCGAAGAGTGGCGTGCAAAAATGATAGAGACCGCAGCTGAGTGTGATGAGGCCTTGATGGAGAAATTCTTTGATGATCCTAATTCCATTACGGAAGAGGAGATTGTGGCTGCAATCCGTAAGGGTACAATATCTTTGGATATTACTCCTATGTGTTGTGGTTCTTCTTTCAAGAATAAGGGCGTGCAGACATTGCTTGACTATGTTTGTATGTTCCTGCCTTCACCGCTGGATACACCTAATATTGTAGGTAAGAATCCTACCACGGGTGAGGAAGAGGACCGTAAGCCTTCTGAGGATGAGAAGACATCTGCTCTTGCATTCAAGATAGCTACTGATCCCTATGTAGGTCGTCTGACATTCTTCCGTGTTTATTCCGGTAAGATTGCAGCTGGTTCCTATATATATAATGTACGCTCAGGGAAGAAAGAACGTATCTCGCGTCTGTTCCAGATGCACTCCAACCACCAGAATCCTGTTGAGGAGATATGCGCAGGTGATATCGGCGCAGGCGTAGGATTCAAAGACATCCGTACTGGTGACACGCTCAGTGATGAGAATGCACCAATCGTACTGGAGTCAATGGACTTCCCTGATCCTGTCATCGGTATCGCTGTTGAGCCAAAGACACAGAAGGATTTGGATAAACTCTCCAATGGTCTGGCCAAACTGGCAGAAGAAGATCCGACGTTTACCGTAAGGACAGATGAGCAGAGTGGTCAAACCGTTATCTCTGGTATGGGTGAGCTCCACTTGGATATTATCATTGATCGTCTGAAGCGTGAGTTCAAGGTAGAATGTAACCAAGGCAAGCCACAGGTGAACTATAAGGAGGCTATAACCCAGACGGTTAACCTTCGTGAAGTTTATAAGAAGCAATCCGGTGGACGTGGTAAATTCGCTGACATCATTGTGAATGTAGGTCCTGTTGACGAGGATTTCAAGGAAGGCGGTTTGCAGTTTGTGAACAAAGTTACCGGCGGTAATATTCCCAAGGAATTTATTCCTGCTGTTCAGAAAGGTTTTGAGAATGCCATGAAGAGTGGTGTGCTGGGCGGTTATCCTATGGATAGCTTGAAGGTGGAATTGCTCGATGGTTCTTTCCATCCTGTTGACTCTGACCAGTTGTCATTCGAGATTTGTGCATTGAACGCATACAAGAACGCCTGTGCCAAGGCCAAACCGGTATTGATGGAGCCTATGATGAAACTTGAGGTGGTTACACCTGAAGAGAACATGGGTGACGTTATCGGTGACTTGAACAAGCGTCGCGGCAATGTTGAGGGAATGGAGGCAAGCAGGTCGGGTGCCCGTGTAGTTAAGGCCACTGTTCCATTGGCTGAAATGTTCGGCTATGTGACAGCGCTGCGTACCATTACATCGGGACGTGCAACATCATCCATGCAATATGACCACCACGCTCCGGTATCCAGCTCAATAGCCAAGTCTGTACTTGAAGAGATAAAGGGAAGAGTAGATTTAGTATAAACAAGAGGAAGGGTACGTCTTAACGAATGACTCTTAAGGCGCTGCCACCTCATGAAAGAATAAATAAAATGAGTCAAAAAATTAGAATTAAGCTAAAGTCTTACGATCACACTCTTGTGGAGAAATCCTCAGACAAGATCGTTAAAGCAGTAAAGGCAACGGGTGCCATCGTCAGCGGACCGATCCCCTTGCCAACGCATAAGCGTATCATTACAGTTAACCGCAGTACTTTCGTTAACAAAAAATCCCGTGAGCAGTTCGAGATAAGCTCTTACAAGCGCTTAATCGACATCTACAGCTCTACAGCAAAAACCGTGGATTCTTTGATGAAACTGGAATTACCCTGCGGTGTGGAAGTTGAGATTAAAGTATAGTTATTAATTTAAAATTATCTGAAATGCCAGGATTAATTGGAAAGAAAATCGGAATGACATCCGTTTTCAGTGCTGATGGAAAGAATATTCCATGCACTGTTATTGAAGCAGGTCCTTGCGTTGTTACTCAGGTGAAGAGTCGTGAGACTGACGGCTATGAGTCCGTTCAGTTGGGCTTTCAGGAAGCTAAGGAGAAAAATACCACAGCTCCTATGAAAGGACACTTCAAAAAAGCTGGTACAACCCCAAAGAGACACTTGGCCGAGTTCAATGGTTTTAATGAAGAATTAAAGTTGGGTGACACCGTTACTGTTGACATCTTCGCAGATGTGAAGTTTGTGGATGTCGTTGGTACATCAAAAGGTCGCGGTTTCCAGGGCGTTGTGAAGCGTCATGGATTCGGTGGTGTCGGCCAGGCAACTCACGGTCAGGATGACCGCCTTCGTAAGCCAGGTTCTATCGGTGCTTGTTCTTACCCCGCAAAAGTGTTTAAAGGCACTCGCATGGGTGGTCAAATGGGCGGAGACCGCGTTACAACGCAGAATCTCGAAGTGTTAAAAGTAATACCAGAGCACAACTTGATTCTCATAAAGGGATCTGTTGCTGGTTGTAAAGGTTCAATCGTTTTAATTAAAGAGTGATGGAAGTTAGTGTTTTAAATAGAAAAGGAGAAGAAACCGGTAAAAAGGTAACCCTGAATGAGGCTATTTTCGGAATAGAACCTAACGATCATGCTATCTATCTTGATGTTAAGCAATATATGGCTAATCAGCGCCAAGGTACAGCCAAGACAAAAGAGAGAAGTGAATTAAGCGGTTCAACTCGTAAGTTAGGTCGCCAGAAAGGCGGCGGCGGTGCCCGTCGTGGTGACATCAACTCTCCGGTATTGGTGGGTGGTGCCCGTGTGTTTGGTCCTCAACCCCGTGAATATTGCTTCAAATTGAATAAGAAGGTAAAACAGTTGGCACGCAAGTCTGCCCTTACTTACAAGGCACAGGAAAATGCCATTCTGGTAGTTGAAGACTTTACTTTTGAAGCTCCTAAGACTAAAGACTTTATTGCATTGACAGAAAACCTTAAAGTGGCTGACAAGAAAGTACTCTTGGTTTTGTCAAATGTGGATAAAAACTTATATTTGTCTGCTCGTAACCTCAAAAGCGCCAAGGTGATGTCGGCAGCATTAATCAATACATACAATGTGTTGGATGCTGGTGTCTTGGTATTTACGGAAAGCGCTTTGGAACAGGTTAACGTTATTTAACTTAGTAAAGCATAAGAGATATGAATATCATTATAAAGCCTTTGGTTACTGAAAAGATGACCAATATCACCGAGAAACAGAACAATAAGTTCGGTTTCGTTGTTCGTCCTGATGCTAACAAGATTGAGATCAAGAAAGAAGTTGAGGGACGTTATAATGTAACTGTGAAATCCGTGTCTACTATGCGTTATGCAGGTAAGACAAAAAGCCGTTATACCAGGACAGGCCTTGTGAAAGGTCGTACAAATGCTTTCAAGAAGGCAATTGTTACCTTGGCTGACGGAGAAACTATAGATTTTTATAGCAATATTTAATAATAACAATGGCAGTACGGAAATTAAGACCAGTAACTCCTGGTCAAAGACACAAAATTATTGGTACGTTTGAGGAAATTACTGCATCAGTACCAGAAAAGTCTCTTGTTGTAGGCAAAAGAGCCACAGGTGGCCGTAATAATCTCGGTCATCGTTCCATGCGTTATATCGGTGGCGGCCACAAGAGAAAGTTCCGTTTTATTGATTTCAAGAGGGAAAAAGATGGAATTCCTGCAGTTGTAAAATCAATAGAATATGATCCTAACCGTTCAGCTCGTATTGCTCTGCTCTATTATGTAGACGGAGAGAAGCGTTATATCATCGCTCCTAACGGCTTGACGGTTGGTGCCACTTTAATGTCAGGTGCAGATGCTGCTCCTGAAGTTGGAAACGCACTTCCTTTAGCAAACATTCCTGTTGGTACAATTATTCACAATCTGGAACTCCGCCCGGGACAGGGTGCGATTCTGGTTCGTTCAGCAGGTAATTTTGCTCAGTTAACATCACGTGAAGGTAAATACTGTGTAGTAAAATTGCCTTCAGGTGAGATTCGTCAAATTCTGAGTACTTGCAAAGCCACGGTTGGTAGCGTAGGTAACTCTGATCATGCATTGGAAAGTTCTGGTAAGGCAGGACGCTCTCGTTGGTTAGGTCGTCGTCCTCATAACAGAGGTGTCGTTATGAATCCTGTAGATCACCCAATGGGTGGTGGTGAAGGCCGTCAGTCAGGTGGACATCCACGTTCCCGTACAGGTCTTTATGCTAAGGGTCTGAAGACAAGACGTCCAAAGAAACAATCCGACCAGTACATTATCGAGAGAGCCAATCATAAATAATAATCAGTAAATTGAGCAAATTATGAGTCGTTCATTAAAAAAAGGTCCATATATTACCGTATCGCTCGAGAAGAAAATTCTCGCCATGAATGAGAGCGGTAAGAAAAGTGTAGTTAAAACTTGGGCTCGAGCTTGTATGATTTCTCCTGATTTTGTTGGTCATACAATCGCTGTACATAACGGAAACAAATTCATTCCTGTGTACGTGACTGAAAATATGGTTGGACATAAGCTTGGAGAGTTCGCACCGACACGTAAATTCGGTGGACATGCCGGCAACAAGTCTAAGTGATATTGATTAGAAAATAAAAAGATAAAATAATGGGAGCTAGAAAAAGAAACTCAGCCAATGCAAGAAAAGAAGCCCTAAAAGGCCAATATTTTGCAATTTTGAGAAATGTTCCTTCTTCCCCACGAAAAATGCGCTACGTAGTAGATTTGATTCGTGGTATGGAAGTAGGTCGTGCCCTCAGTACACTTAGATTTTCCAAGAAAGCTGCTTCTGCCTATGTAGAGAAATTGCTTCGTTCCGCAATAGCAAACTGGGAGCAGAAGAATGACCGCAAGGCAGAAGACGGAGAACTCTTTGTACAAAAGGTATTTGTTGATGCTGGTGCAACACTTAAGCGTATGAGACCCGCCCCACAGGGTAGAGGCTACAGAATACGCAAGCGTTCAAACCATGTGACTTTATATGTTGGTTCTAATAATAACACCGTTTCCGAGACTCAACCAGCTGAGACGGAAGAAGTAACTAAATAAACTATGGGACAAAAAATCAATCCAATAAGTAACCGCTTAGGAATCATCCGTGGTTGGGATTCCAATTGGTACGGTGGTAAGAATTTCGGTGACACCCTGCTGGAAGATACAAAAATCAGAAAGTATCTCAATGCACGTTTGGCAAAAGCAAGTGTTTCCCGAATCGTTATAGAAAGAACATTGAAGCTTATAACTATCACTATTTGTTCTTCTCATCCCGGTGTAATCATCGGCAAGGGTGGACAAGAGGTAGATAAGCTTAAGGAAGAATTGAAGAAGATTACTGACAAGGAAGTCCAAATCAATATCTTCGAAGTTAGGAAACCCGAACTGGATGCTCAGATCGTAGGTAAAAGCATTGCTCATCAGATTGAGGGTATGGTGGCATATCGTCGTGCAATCAAGATGGCTATTGCCAATACAATGCGTATGGGCGCAGAAGGTATTAAAATCCAGATTTCAGGCCGTCTGAATGGTGCTGAAATGGCTCGTAAGGAAATGTATAAGGAGGGAAGAACTCCTCTTCATACTTTGAGAGCAGATATAGACTATTGTCAGGCAGAGGCTTTGACAAAGGTTGGTATTCTTGGTATCAAAGTCTGGATTTGCCGAGGTGAGGTATATGGTAAGAAAGATCTTGCTCCAAATTTTGTTCAGCAGAATGAGAAGGGAAGAAACTTCGGTGGAAACTCTCGTGGACGCGGTGACAGAAATGGTCGCAGGAGAAGAAATGCTAACCGTTAATTGAAAGTATTTTATTATGTTACAACCTAAAAGAACAAAATATAGAAGACCACAGAAAGGACGTAGCAAAGGTAACGCTCAGCGTGGTAATCAATTGTCTTTTGGCAGTTTTGGTATTAAGAGTCTCCAGACTGAATGGATTCATAGCAATCAGTTGGAGGCTGCCCGTGTTGCTGTAACAAGATATATGCAGCGTCAGGGTCAGGTTTGGTGCCGAGTTTTCCCCGACAAACCAATTACAAAAAAGCCTGCTGATGTACGTATGGGTAAAGGTAAGGGTGATCCTGTAGGATTTGTCGTACCTGTTACTCCAGGTCGTATGCTTTTCGAAGTAGACGGCGTCTCTTTTGACATAGCCAAGGAAGCTCTTCGCCTTGCAGCACAGAAACTTCCGGTGCTTACGAAATTTGTTGTTAGACGTGATTATGATAAAAATGCCTGATTATGAAAATAGAAGACATTAAGAACATGCCGACTAACGAGTTGGCAGAAAAATTGAAGAGTGCAGAGGCAGAATACAGTAAAATGTTGCTCAACCATGCAGTGTCTCCACTTGCTAATTCTTCCCAGATAAAGGCTTCTCGTCGTGATATCGCAAGAATCAAGACCGTATTACGTCAAAGAGAACTTAACAAATAATTTGAAATCAAATGGAAGGAAGAAATTTACGTAAAACAAGACAGGGTGTTGTTGTTAGCAACAAAATGGACAAGACTATTGTTGTTGCTGCCCGTTTTAAGGACATGCACCCTATATATGGTAAATTTGTTTTGAAGACAAAAAAGTACCATGCTCATGATGAAAAGAATGAGTGTAATGTTGGTGATACAGTGTTATTGATGGAGACACGTCCATTAAGTAAGACAAAAAGGTGGAGAGTTGTTGAAATCGTAGAAAGAGCTAAGTAGTATGATACAAGCATTAACTAAATTGACCGTTGCTGATAATAGCGGCGCTCGTGAAGCACTTTGCATCCGTGTTCTGGGCGGTACAAGAAGACGTTATGCTTCTGTGGGTGACATTATTGTTGTCGCTGTCCAGAATGTACTTGCATCAAGTGATATTAAAAAAGGTGCTATATCCAAGGCACTGATAGTTCGTACAAAAAAGGAGATTCGCCGTGCGGATGGCTCATACATTCGTTTTGACGACAACGCATGTGTCCTCCTTAATGGTGATAATGAGTTGAGAGGAAGCCGTATCTTCGGTCCGGTTGCCCGCGAATTGCGTGCAGTTAATATGAAGGTGGTTTCTCTGGCTCCTGAGGTCCTTTAATCTTTTAAGAAATAGCCTAATGAGTAAATTACATATTAAGAAAGGTGATACAGTATATGTAAACACCGGTGAGAATAAGGGAGCTACAGGCAAGGTTCTTAAAGTCTTTGTTGAGAAGCAACGCGCAATCGTTGAAGGTATCAATATGGTAAGTAAGAGCATGAAGCCTGATGCTAAGCATCCCCAGGGTGGTATTCAGAAGCAGGAAGCTCCAATACATATCTCAAATTTGAATCTTGTTGACCCAAAGACAGGTAAACCTACCCGTATCGGTCGCAGGAGAGATGAAAATGGTAAGTTAGTTCGTTATTCTAAGAAATCAGGGGAGGTGATTAAGTGATGGCAAATACAGCGCAATTAAAACAGGTGTATAAGGATCAGATAGCTCCTGAACTTATGAAGAAGTTTAACTATACTTCTCCAATGCAGATTCCTGTGTTGAAGAAAATAGTTATTAACCAGGGTATCGGCGCAGCAACTCAAGATAAGAAATTGATTGATGTCGCCATAAACGAAATTACGGCAATCGCAGGTCAGAAAGCTGTTGCAACTATTTCTCGCAAGGATATAGCTAACTTTAAGCTTCGTAAAAAGATGCCTATTGGTGTACGTGTAACCCTTCGTCGTGAAAGGATGTATGAATTCTTGGAGAAATTGGTTCGTGTTGCTTTACCTCGTATCCGTGACTTCAAAGGAATCTCAGGTAATCTTGACGGCCGTGGCAATTATACTCTCGGAATAGACGAGCAGATTATCTTCCCGGAAATCAATATTGACTCTGTTGAGAAGATTCAGGGTATGAATATTACTTTTGTAACTTCTGCTCTGACCGATGAGGAAGGATATGCGTTACTTAAAGCATTTGGCTTACCTTTTAATAATGACAAATAATAATTAAGAGATATGGCAAAAGAATCTATGAAGGCTCGTGAGGTAAAAAGAGCCAAGTTGGTCGCCAAATATGCAGAGAAACGTGCTGCTCTTAAGGAAATTGTAAACAAATCGTCAGATCCGGCTGAGGCTTATGAGGCTGCACGCAAATTGCAGAGCATTCCTCGTAATGCAAATCCTATCCGCCTGCACAATCGCTGCAAGATTTCTGGTAGGCCTAAAGGTTATATCCGTCAGTTCGGTCTGTCACGTATAGAATTTCGTGAGATGGCTTCTAACGGTTTGATACCCGGAGTGAAGAAAGCAAGTTGGTAACAAAGAAAAGAATTGTTTAATATTGTCGGGCTCTCCCGATTAATTAAATTATTATTAAAATGACAGATCCAATAGCAGATTATTTGACGCGATTAAGAAATGCGATTCAGGCTAACCATCGTGTGGTTACCATTCCTGCGTCAAATTTGAAAAAGGACATTACAAAGATCCTTTTTGAGAAAGGTTACATCTTAAACTATAAGTTTATAGATGATGACCGTCAGGGCTTAATAAAGATAGCCTTGAAGTATACAACTGATAAACGCAGTGCAATCAGATGCTTGAAAAGGGTATCTACACCGGGTTTACGCTGTTATACTGGTTACAAGAAGATGCCGAGAGTTATTAACGGCTTAGGTATCGCTATTATTTCTACTTCTAAAGGAGTGATGACAGACAAAGAAGCTGCCGTAGAGAAAATCGGCGGTGAGGTATTGTGCTATGTATATTAATTAAAGTTACTTAAAAAGTATGTCTAGAATAGGTAAATTGCCGATTAACATTCCTGCTGGTGTAACAATCACCATGAAGGATAATGTAGTGTCCGTAAAAGGGCCAAAGGGTGAATTAAGCCAGGAAGTACATCCTTCAATAAAAGTCAATATTGAGGATGGTCAGGTAACTTTTGAGATTGATGAGAAGTTTGATGGTGTTGAAACCAAGCAGAAACAAGCTTTTCACGGACTCTATCGTTCATTAATCAATAATCTCGTTGTAGGTGTTTCTACAGGATTCAAGGCAGAAATGGAATTGGTTGGTGTCGGTTATAGGGTTTCAAATACAGGTAATCTCATAGAATTTACTTTAGGTTATACTCACCCGATATTCCTTCAGGTTCCTCCCCAGATTAAGGTGGAGACAAAATCTGAAAGAAACAAGCGTCCATACATTTGCTTGGAATCTTGTGACAAACAATTATTAGGTTTGGTATGTGCCAAAATTCGTTCATTTAGAAAGCCTGAACCTTACAAGGGTAAGGGTATCCTCTATGTAGGTGAAGTAATTCGCCGCAAGTCAGGTAAGTCGGCTTCAGCTAAATAACCCTTTTAATATTTAGAGTATGACAACATTAAAAGAAAAGAGAAGGCTTAGAATTAAGCATCGTGTTAGAAATAAGATTTCTGGTACAGCTGAAATGCCAAGAATGAGTGTGTTTAGAAGTAATAAGCAGATATATGTCCAGATCATTAATGATGAAACAGGCAGAACTCTTGCTGCAGCTTCTTCACTTGGATTCGAAAAAATGAATAAATCAGAACAGGCTGCTAAGGTCGGCGAGAAAATCGCAGAGATTGCACTTGCTGCTGGTATAAGTAAAGTAGTGTTTGATCGCAATGGCTATTTGTATCACGGTCGCGTTCAGGAATTAGCTAATGGTGCTCGTAAGGGCGGTCTTAAATTTTAATTGATTATGGCAAACAGAATTATTGCAAATGTTGAAGAGTTTACAGAGAAACTGGTTGCTCTTAATCGTGTAGTTAAAGTTACTAAAGGTGGTAGAACCTTTACCTTTGCAGCTATTGTTGTAGTTGGTGACGGTAAGGGTGTTATCGGTTATGGTTTAGGTAAGGCTGGTGAAGTTGCTGCTGCTATAACAAAGGGAACAGAGTCAGCCAAGAAGAACTTAGTGAAGATTCCTGTATTGAAAGGAACTATTCCTCATGAGATTGCAGCAAAGTTCGGCGGTGCAGAGGTTGTTTTGTTCCCGGCTTCTCCTGGTACGGGTGTTGTAGCAGGTGGTGCTATGCGTGCTGTCTTGGAAAGCGTCGGAATTACTGACGTGCTGGCAAAGTCTAAGGGTTCTTCAAACCCTCATAACTTGGTAAAGGCAACTGTAGCCGCTTTGCAGAAACTGCGCGATCCACTTCAGGTGGCTAAAGATCGTAATATTAGTCTTAATAAAGTATTTAATGGATAGGAATTATGGCAACAATTAAAATTAAACAAGTAAAAAGCCGTATCGGGGTTTCCAAGGTAGAAGCCAGGACTCTTGATGCGCTTGGTTTGAGAAAAATGAATAAGGTTGTTGAACATGAGGACAATCCTGCAATCCGGGGAATGATACGCAGAGTGCATCATTTAGTTCGTGTTGAAGAATAACTTTAAAAAGTAGAAATTATGAAATTAAATAATTTAAAACCCGCTGAGGGCTCCGTAAAGACACGCAAGAGAATAGGCCGTGGCCCAGGTTCTGGTTTGGGTGGTACTTCAACGCGTGGTACTAAAGGTGCTAAGGCACGTTCTGGCTATAAGAAGAAGATTGGTTTCGAAGGTGGTCAGATGCCCCTCCAGAGACGTGTTCCTAAATCTGGATTCAAGAATATTAATAGAGTTGAATATAAGGCTATTAATCTGAATCTTCTTCAGAACCTTGCTGATTCCAAGAAACTGACAAAGATAACTGTTGCTGATTTGATTGCCGCAGGTTTCGTTTCAAAAGGTCAGTTGGTTAAGGTTCTTGCTAATGGCACTTTGACTGCAAAATTGGATGTTGAAGTTAATGCTTTCTCCAAGAAGGCAGAAGAAGCGATTAAGTCTTTAGGTGGTACAGCAACCAAATTGTAGACATGAAAAAGTTCATTGAGACTTTAAAGAATATTTGGAGAATAGAAGATTTGAGAAAACGTCTTCTTATCACCATCTTGTTTGTTGCAATTTATCGACTGGGATCATTTGTGGTCATTCCTGGTATTGACCCTGCTCAATTGACAAGATTGCACGAACAGACCAGCACAGGCTTGATGTCCTTGCTGAATATGTTCTCTGGTGGTGCATTCTCCAATGCTTCCATTTTTGCTTTGGGTATCATGCCATATATCTCTGCATCTATCGTGATGCAGCTGTTAGCTGTGGCAGTACCTGCATTCCAGAAAATGCAACGCGAAGGTGAAAGCGGTCGTCGTAAGATTAATCAGTATACACGCTACCTGACAATAGCTATCTTGCTGTTCCAGGCCCCGATGTATCTCATTAACCTTAGAGCTCAGGCAGGTCCTGCTATTACTACTGCAATACCTTGGAGCTGGTTCTTGATCAGTTGTACTTTCATCTTAGCCGGCGGTGCTATGTTCATTCTATGGTTAGGCGAGAGAATTACTGATAAAGGTATCGGCAATGGTGTTTCAATTATTATTATGATTGGTATCATTGCCCGTTTACCACAGGCATTAGGTCAAGAGTTCGTAACGGCATTGACATCTCCAGGTGCAGGTGGCTTGGTTAAATTCCTGATTGAAATCTTTGCCTTGTTGGCAGTAATTGCTGTGGCTATTATATTAGTCAAGGCAACAAGAAGGATACCGGTTCAATATGCGAAAAGAGTAATGGGAGGACAGCAAGTAGGCGGAGCACGTCAGTATATTCCTGTCAAATTGTTTGCGGCTAATGTAATGCCTATTATCTTTGCACAGGCTTTGATGTTTGTTCCGTTGACCTTAGCTGGATTCGCCGGGCAGGAAAGCCAGGGATGGGTTCTCCGCAGTTTCTTGAACCAGAACAGTTTGTTGTATAATATTGTATTTGTATTTTTAATCGTAGCATTTACATATTTCTATACAGCTATAACCCTGAATCCTGTTCAGATGTCTGAGGACATGAAGAGAAACAATGGTTTTATTCCAGGTGTTAAACCGGGAAAGAACACGGCTGATTATCTGGATAGAATAATGTCGTTGATAACTCTTCCGGGCTCTTTGTTCATCGCATTGATTGCAATACTTCCGACTGTTGCAAACGTTTTCAATGTAAACCAGTCTTTTGCTCAGTTCTTTGGTGGAACTTCTCTGCTGATTCTCGTTGGTGTTGTATTGGATACATTACAACAGATTGAGAGTTACCTGTTGGTTCGTCACTATGACGGATTATTAAGTGCAGGGAGAACGCGCCATTCAAATATGAATGCATATTAATAAGTTTGTATGGTATACCTGAAGACTGAAGAGGAAATCGAATTGATGAGGCAGGCCAACCTCCTTGTGGGAAGAACGCTTGCTGAAATAGCCAAGATGATTAAACCCGGTGTAACAACTGAGGAGATAAGCAATCTGGCTGATTCCTTCATAAGGGATAATGGTGCTGTTCCTACTTTTAAGGGCGTGCCAAATCCTTATGGAGTTCCTTTTCCAGCTGCAGTCTGCTGTTCTGTTAATGAGCAGGTAGTGCATGGTATACCCGACAAGCGTGTTCTTGAAGATGGAGATATTGTTTCTGTAGATTGCGGAACATTATTGAATGGTTTCAATGGAGATTCTTGCTATACATTCTGTGTTGGCAATGTTTCCGACGAAATAAAAGCTTTATTGAAAACGACAAAGGAAAGTTTATATTTAGGTATTCAGTCAGCAATTCCAGGCCATCGTATTGGTGACATTAGTTATGCCATCCAGAGCCATTGCGAAAGTCATGGCTATGGCGTTGTCCGCGAGTTGGTGGGACATGGCATAGGCCGTGAGATGCACGAAGACCCCATGGTGCCTAATTATGGCAAACGTGGCAATGGCATGCGTCTCTCAAATGGCTTGTGTATTGCTATTGAACCGATGATAACAATGTGCAAACGTGATGTCTATGTCGCTGAGGACGGCTGGACGGTAATTACCAGAGACGGTAAGCCTGCGGCCCATTTCGAGCATACAATAGCCATCCATAATGGCACTGCTGATATTTTGTCGTCTTTTGAAGAGATTGAAGCAATCGAAGGTAAATTATATTAATATGTCAAAGCAACTGGTAATAGAACAAGATGGTGTGATTGTAGAGGCTCTTTCCAATGCGATGTTTCGCGTTGAGTTGGAGAATGGTCATATGATAACATGTCATTTATCTGGTAAGATGCGTCTTCATTACATCCGTATTCTGCCGGGTGACAAAGTTAAGGTCGAGATGAGTCCTTATGATTTGTCCAAGGGAAGAATAGTTTTTAGATATAAATAATAAATTCAGATATGAAAACTAAAGTGTCAATCAAGAAGCGTACCCCAGAGTGTAAAATCGTACGTCGTAAGGGTCGCCTATTCGTAATTAATAAAAAGAACCCTAAGTATAAATTACGTCAGGGTTAATCAACAAGAAATAAAAGATAATAATATATGGCAATAAGAATTGTTGGTGTAGATTTACCTCAAAACAAAAGAGGTGAGATTGCGTTAACCTATATTTTTGGTATAGGTCGCAGTAGTGCAGCTAAGATTCTGGATACCGCCGGAATCGACCGCAGCATTAAAGTAAAGGATTGGACAGATGATCAGACGGCTAAGATCCGTGAGATTATCGGTAGTAATTTCAAAGTTGAAGGTGATCTTCGTTCTGAGATTCAGATGAACATCAAGCGACTGATGGATATTGGTTGCTATCGTGGTGTTCGTCATCGTATTGGCCTGCCAGTACGCGGGCAAAGCACCAAAAATAATGCTCGTACTCGAAAGGGCAAGAAAAAGACTGTTGCTAATAAGAAAAAAGCTACTAAATAATAGATAATTATGGCAAAGAAAACCGTTTCAGCGAAGAAAAGAGTAGTTAAGGTAGGGGCTGCAGGACAGTTGCATGTTCATAGTTCCTTCAATAATGTGATCGTCGCATTAACTAATAGCGATGGTGAAATGATATCTTGGTCCTCTGCCGGTAAGATGGGTTTCAGGGGCTCAAAGAAGAATACGCCATATGCAGCACAGATGGCAGCTGAAGATTGTGCTAAGGTAGCTTATGATTTAGGTCTTCGTAAGGTAAAGGCATTCGTTAAAGGACCTGGAAATGGTCGTGAGTCAGCTATTCGTGCCGTACACGGTGCCGGAATAGAAGTAACCGAGATAGTTGACGTTACACCATTACCACATAATGGTTGCCGTCCACCGAAGAGAAGAAGAGTATAATTTTATTAATCTGTAAATAGTATAGAAATGGCGAGATATATAGGACCGAAATCACGTATCGCACGTAGGTTTGGAGAGCCCATTTTTGGACCAGATAAAGTGTTAAGTAATAGAAATTTCCCTCCTGGACAGCACGGAAATAGCCGTCGTCGCAAGACATCTGAGTATGGAACCATGCTTGCTGAGAAGCAGAAGGCTAAATATACTTATGGCGTTTTGGAAAGACAGTTCCGCAATTTGTTTGAGAAGGCAGCTCGCTCAAGTGCTGTAACAGGTGAGGCTCTTTTGCAGGAGTTGGAATGCCGTCTGGACAATGTTGTTTATCGTTTAGGTATTGCACCTACTCGTGCAGCCGCACGTCAGTTGGTAGGCCATCGTCACATCACTGTAGATGGTAAGGTGGTAAATATCGCTTCTTATTCTGTTGCTCCTGGACAAATTGTTGCAGTGAGAGAGAAATCTAAGTCTCTTGAAGTTATTGCATCAGCTCTTGCAGGTTTTAACCACAGCAAGTATCCTTGGTTGGAGTGGGACGAGAATGCTAAGGCAGGAAAGTTCCTTCATAAACCAGAGCGTGTAGATATTCCTGAAAACATCAACGAGCAGTTGATTGTCGAATTGTATTCAAAATAAAAATTAAATAATGGCGATATTAGCATTTCAAAAACCAGAGAAAGTAATAATGTTGGAAGAGTCCCCAACTCATGGAACTTTCGAGTTCCGTCCGTTGGAGCCAGGCTTTGGTACAACAGTGGGAAACGCATTGCGTCGGATTCTGCTGTCTTCTTTGGAAGGCTTTGCCATCAATACCATTCGTATAAGTGGTGTTGAACATGAGTTTTCCACAGTACCGGGAGTGCGTGAGGACGTTACCAATATTATTCTTAACTTAAAGCAAGTGCGCTTTAAGCAATTGATTAACGAGTACGACACCGCAAAGGTTAGTCTTACTATTGAGAATACCACTGAGTTTAAGGCTGGTGATATCAATAAAGGCTTGACCGGCTTTGAAGTGTTAAATCCTGATTTGGTGATATGCCACATAGATCCTAAGGCTAAAATGCAGATTGATCTGACAATCAACAAGGGTCGTGGCTATGTTGTTTCTGATGAGAACAGAGAGTTTTGTCAAGAAATGAACACGTTGCCAATAGATTCTATTTATACTCCGATACGCAATGTAAAGTATTTTGTTGACGATTACCGCGTAGAACAGAAAACAGACTATGAACGCCTTACCATAGACATCACGACAGACGGGTCAATCCATCCCAAAGATGCTTTGAAAGAGGCCGCCCGTATTCTGATTTATCATTTCGGGCTTTTCTCAGACGAGAAAATGACATTTGAGAATTCTGCCGACGATGATAGCTTGATTGATGAGGTTGACTTGAGAATGCGCAAACTGCTCAAATCCAAGTTGACCGAAATGAAGCTTTCTGTACGTGCTCTCAATTGCTTAGCTGCCGCTAATGTTGAGACACTGGGTGATTTGGTGAAGTATAATAAGAATGACCTCCTTACTTTCCGTAATTTTGGTAAGAAGTCTCTTTCCGAATTAGATGCTTTGTTGACAAGTCTGAACCTGTCTTTCGGAATGGACATTAGCAAGTATAAACTCGAAAAAGAAGAACAATAATGAGACATAATAAAAAATTCAATCATCTGTCACGTACATCTTCTCATAGAGCTTCTTTGTTTGCCAATATGACAGTGGCTCTGTTTAAGCACAAGAGAATCACAACAACTGTGGCAAAGGCAAAGGCTCTGAGAAAATACGTTGAACCGTTAATAACAAAGTCAAAGGAAGATACAACTCACTCTCGTCGTGTTGTCTTCAGTTATCTGCAAGACAAGGAGGCCATCAAGGAGTTGTTTGGTGTAATCTCTTCAAAGGTGGCAGAGCGCCCTGGAGGTTATACACGTATCATTAAGCTGGGTCACCGCGCTGACGACGGATCAGACATGTGTTTCATCGAATTGGTAGACTTTGATGAAAACATGCTCAAGGCTGCAGGCAAGAAGAAGACCCGTACACGTCGTGGCGGCAAGAAGGTTGCTGCTCCCAAGGCTGAAGAAGTAGCTCCTGCTGAGGAGGCACCTGTTGTTGAGGAAACTCCTGCTGAGGAAGTTGCTGCTCCCGCAGAAGAGACTCCTGC
>ONKB01000028.1 GCA_900318305.1 uncultured Prevotellaceae bacterium
TCAATTTCTTGCCGATTATTATATTTGTAATTTACCACCAAGATTCTTTCAAAGCTGATTACAAGAACGAGGAAGATTTTATGTCTTCCTCATTCTGTATTATTAAGTCGCTATTTGAAAATACTGTATGGTACTTCTCCTGTCCAGCACAAAGGTTGCTCGACTCCAAAAAGATGGAGTATGGTGGAAGCTGTGTTGACGGTATTGTTTGGTTCTTCTATCGTGAAGCCCGTCTTAATGCCAGGTCCTTGGATAATCCAGGGGACAATCATTTCCTCAGGACTTACGCCGCCATGTCCTTTCTTGATGCCTCCGTGGTCGGAGATGAACATGATGTGCATGTCCTCAAAAAGGTTTTCTTTTCTGAGGCGGTCAAAGAGGATGCCTATCTGCTCGTCGCCTTCCTCTATGGATTTGATATATTCGGGTGACATCCAGGAGTGCTTGTGGCCAGTGTGGTCTGTATGCACGGTGTAAAGGAATGTCATTGTGGGTGTATCGCGGTTTTCCTTCAGGAAGTTGAATGCTTCTTCATAGAGTGGGATATATGCGTCATCCTGGGCATAGAGAGTCTTGTCAAGATATTTCTTGTTGATGGAATTAATCAGTTGTTTCCAGTTCCAGAAGTATGCCGTCTTAATTCCGGGAACACCTTCCTTGAGTACCTTGAACACGGAGGGGAAGTAACCGTCGGCATCTGTTTCCACGGCAGGTAGTTTGATTTTGTCGAGTTTCCAGCTGTTGGTATCAACACCATGGACCTCGGGGCCGGCTCCAGTAAAGATACTTGTGAAATTGGGCAGAGTGATGGATGGCATGACATCGCGTGTTGCCATGGAAGCGGCTCCGTTTTTTATGAGCGAGTCGATATTGGGAGTGTTGGCCTGTGCTAGTCCATCGACACGAATGCCGTCAAATGCGATTACCAATACTCGCTTTGCCTTTTTCTTGAATTTAATGCTTTTGCCGCTCTTGGCAAAAGATTCAACGGGTGCTGCAACAGCCAAGGCGGCTCCTGCTGCTAAACCTGTTTTGAGAAAGTCTCTTCTTGAAATGCTCATATTATATCCTTTTAGATTATTCTGTATTTGATCTATATTCTTGCACTTTTTGCGAATGTGTTCAAAAGCATAGATTCTTATGTAGAATAGCTGTGCGGGGAATATAATGCTATTTAATTATGGTATAAGGCACTTCGCCTGTCCAGCACAAAGGCTGTTCAACTCCGAATAAATAGAGTATGGTGGAGGCGGTATTGACGGTATTGTTTGGCTCTTCTATCGTGAAGCCCTTCTTAATGCCGGGTCCTTGGATGATCCAGGGGACAATCATTTCCTCAGGACTTATGCCGCCATGGGTTTTGTTGATGCCTCCGTGGTCGGAGATGAACATGATGTGCATATCATCGTAAAGGCCTTCTTTCTTAAGACGGTCAAAAAGGATGCCTATCTGCTCATCGCCTTCTTCTATGGACTTGATATATTCGGGTGACATCCATGAGTGCAAATGGGCTATATCATCGGTATGTCCTGTGTAGAGGAAGGTGAAAGTGGGTATGTCGCGGTTTTCTGAGATAAACTTGAAGGCCTCGTCATACAGAGGAATGTAGGCATCATTTTCACAATATAGCTGATGGTCAATGTATTTCTGATTATAAGGGTATATGAGCTGTTTCCAGTTCCAAAGGAATGCTGTTTTGATGCCGGGGACGCCATCCTTGAGTACCTTGAACACGGAGGGAAAGTAACCGTCGGCATCTGTCTCAACGGCAGGAAGCTTGAAGTTGTCGAGTTTCCAACTGTTGGAATTGACACCATGAACCTCAGGACCAGCTCCAGTCAGAATGCTTGTGTAGTTAGGGAGTGTGTTGGATGGCATGACATCGCGTGTTGTCATGGAAGCGGCTCCGTTTTTTATGAGTGCGTCGATATTGGGCGTGTTGGCCTGTGCCAGTCCGTCAACACGAATGCCGTCAAAAGTAATTACCAAGACATGCTTTGTTTTTTTCTTGAATTTCCTGGCTTTGCCCCCTGTGGCAAGAACTTCAACAGGGAGTGCCAATGTCAGGGCAATACCTGCAATCAGACTTGTTTTAATGAAATTTCTTTTTGAGAGTCTCATATTATGTCGTTTTTTTACCATTTATTCAAAAACACGGACCTTATAGACATTTATGTCGCTCATGCCTATGCCGAATGTCGGATTCAAAGAACTGAGATGGTATGTCCACCAACTTTCTTCAGGCAGAGTATAGACGATTTGTCCTGTCTGAGGGTTAAAATTGACGGATTTCAGGTTTGTATAGTCTATAAGCGGCTGGAATCTGGCGAATGTCTGTGTGTTGGTGTCATAGTAATAGACCCCGTTAGTGCATGAAATAATCATTCTGTGGTCGTCTATGCGTGTCAGGTCATGGGCGCCAGATATGGGGAGTGTTAATTCTTTCTCAAGTGTCAGTGAAGGCTTGGCGGTGTTCCAGTCTGTGAGTTTGTATATCCGGAAGATCTTGCCACCGACAGCATACAGGCGTTCGGTCTCATTATGCCATAGAACGCCGTGGGCAGAGTAGAGGGAATCTCTTGCGACGGGAGAGCCAGTCCTGCTTGTGATGTCAAATACCACAAGGGCATTGCCTGAGTTGTGAGTAGATTCAGCAACAACGATGCGGTTGTTTGGAAGCAGTTCAACAGAATGGGCCATGGGGGCATAACAATAAAACTCACATCGGTGGGTACTGATATTCAGTACCATTGCGCCATGTGTCGATGAAGACACTAGAATCTTTGTGTTGTTCAAGACAGGTTTGCATTCATCCATGTGGTCAAAGCGTGAATGGTATGCCGCTGGTAATTCAGATTTTGTGTTATCTGAATTCCATTCCCAGACAATCTCCGCATGACTTGAATCGGATTTTTCAGGATCTATGATCCTGATTTTGTCGCTACCACATACAACCCAGTTCTTTTGTTGCTTGCTGAACAGTTGTGAGGCGTTCAGATATACCTGCTGAGCCATTGTGTGGGATACAACAGATTCAAGTATGACGATCAGGATGGTAGAAACAGCTATTCTCATTGTACTAAAACCTTGAAGTTCTTGCCTGGGGTGTGAATAAGGTAAATGCCAGGGCTATAATAGCCAGAGGATTGTATTTCCCTGCCAGTTATGTCGAAAACTTTATAGGTGTCGCATCCTGTGACTATAATTTTTCTGTTGATAGTTTGGACGTTGACCTCAGGGGTTATACGTATATACTCTATCCCTGTTTCAGGATTGATATTGGCATTGAGTATATACCATGCGAATCTGCTGTCAAGAGCGTTCTCCAGATAGACAGTGTTGTTAACACTGACAGCATCTGCGGCGTTGAGATAATATGTCAAGTCGTCAGAGCCTGTCATCTGAATTGTGACCTGATTGTTACCCAATGGTGTTATAGTCATAAGAGCCGCGTTGATTTTGTCTGAAGTGGGTTTGATGAAATGATAAAGATCTTTGACAACAAACATGTTGTGGAAATAATTTCTTGAAGAACGATTCCTTATATAATATTGCGACGGGTTATTGGCGTTGACCGTCAGTTCAAACTGTTGTTTTGTGCTGGTTGCATCATAATCATTTACTAGAAATGTATAGGTGAGGTTGCTGGTGTTGTCTTGGATGCACTTGTAGATATAATTCGGGTCTGCGCTGAAGATCCGGTAGTATATTTTGTTGCCGTTATCATCCTTTGCCGGATAGGTTTGTGCATTCAGGCTAATAAAGCTAATCAGATATGTTATAACCAGAAGAATTCTCATGTGATGTGTTTTTATTTTTCAAAATTAATAAAACATTGACAAATACAGATATCTTTTTTTGTTTTAATTTTGTGATAAAATAGAGATTATGAGGAGTTGTGGAATAGTATTTTATTTGTTTTTGTTCTTTGTTGTTTCCTTCGCTGAAGCAAAGGAATATAAGGTGAAACCGTATTCCAAGAGTATTTATGGAGAATACACTTTGTATGATTACCAGGCTCAGCGATTTCCCCAGTTCCAGGACGGGGTAAAGCCAGTGTATCATATTTTTATTGGCCGCCATGGTTCTCGCTATATTGAGATGGGAGGTGCTTATACCAAGATTTATGATATGTTCAATGGGGCGGACTTGAAAGGTGTATTGACAAAGAAAGGACAGGATTTCTTTCAATGGTTTAAAAAGGTGTATCCTCAATGGAAAGGCCATGAAATGCAACTGACGGGCAAGGGCAGAAGGCAATTGGAAAAACACGCAGAATGCCTGTATGGCTGGTTACCACAGTTGTTTGAGGGAAAGACGAATGTCAGAGTGGCGACATCACCCAGTCCGCGTGTCATTGAGAGCGAGGAGTCGTTCATGAGGCGACTGATGCAGTTGCATGCCGATATTAATATGGTGAAGGATACATTGGATATACTGGCGGCAATACCTTATTCGCCCGTCCTGAAGAAATTCTTGAGCAGTTACTTACCTCAAAGGAACAGGATGCTGGACAGTAAAGGATTTGTTTCAGTGTTTTTCTCTGACCCTCTCCATATCAAGGATTATGGTTTTACGGAATACGGCTTCTGCCTGTATATGCGCAATATCTTGGCGGGAGTATCCAGTTTGGATATGGCTGTTCCTGATGACTACAGGAAATTAGTGTCAAAGCGGTGGCTAAAGGATATCTTGCAAGCTATCAATCTGGGTACATATTACGGCTACGGGCGGTGTCCGCTGACGGATGGTTATGGAGCTAATGTATATAAGGATGCGTGGCGTTATATTGTAGAAACCACACAGAAGGACTTGAGGGAAGATAGTGGTATTACGCTAAATCTGGTTTTTTCTCATGACATTATGATTTTGAACCTTATGGCGCAGTTGCGTGCTGCTACTTTTGGCGTAGAGCTGGACAATCTGGACAGAATATCTCGCTACTGGAATTGTTCAAGTATTCCGATGGGTTCCAACTTCCAATTCTGCATCTGTAAGCGCCAGGATGACAGCCGGCTGATTGTCTATCCTCTGCTGAATGGACGGAGTATTTCGCTCCCATTGCAGGAAGTGCTTCCAGGAGCTTATTATTGGGATGATGTGGCAAGGCTGAATCTATAAGTGTTTATTATATTATTATGACAAAAAAAGCATTATCCAAGGAAGAACTGATAAAGCAACTTAAAGCTTTGGCAGAAACAGAAATCCCAGAAAGCATCCATATGGGTGCTATGTGCTATTCTCCAGTTCCACCGCAGGCTCAAAAAGCTAAATGCGAATCATGTGGAAAGGTTGTTGAAGTATTTGACTGGATGGAGTGTCATAGTGATATCAAGAAGAGGGTAGAAGAAATCAAGGCTCTTGGGTATGATGCCAAGGTTGAAAACGTTTGTGCCACTTGTGCTACTCAGTTAGGTATAAAAGATGAGGATGGAGAACCTCTTTTTGAAGGGCGGCTTTATAATGTATTCTATTTCAAAACGAAGGATGACGAACACTATCATGTTGCAGAATCCAGTGATGTGGACGAATATAAAGCAGTCCTGGCATTCTTGAAGAATGAGCCGACCTATACTGATTATTATGATGCTACTCATCTGATAAAGGAGGAATTGGATATCATTAAGAGAATGACAGGCATTTCTGTTGAATAATGAGGACTGTTCGCTTGCCCCAATCGGTGGCATTGGAACTTACATACAAGTGCAATCATCAGTGTAAGTTTTGTTCTTGTCCTTGGGACGCTCCTGATTCCACCTATCCCAAAGGCGAGGAATTGTCTGTTCATGATTGGAAAAAAGTTGTGGATATTCTTTACTCCAAAGGAGTGGAATTGTTTTCTGTTTCAGGTGGTGAGGCTCTGCTGAAGGATGGATTTGAGGAGATTTTGCGGCATATCAGACATGAGGGGGACAGAAGAGGACTTGACAGTCCCATCGTTCTTATATCAAATGCCAGAAAGATGACCGATGATTATCTTCGCCTTTTCAAAGAGTTGAATATTCATTTAAGCATGAGCTTGCCAGGGTATGAAACCTTTCAGGAACATACGGGGGTGGATAATGCAGATGGTGTCCTTCATTGGTTCCAAGTTGCCAAGATAATTGGACTGAAAACCACACTGAACGTGACTGTCACGAAGAAGAGCTATGAGGAACTCTTTCAAACTATATCTTTGGGATTGATTAACGGCGCAGAGGATGTCCTTCTGAACAGATTCCTGCCAGGAGGCAGAGGCCTGTCCTATATGAACGAACTGAGCCTGTCGCCAGAGCAGGTTAATGGAATGCTTGATACGGCGGAAGAGGTTCTGGCGTATGCCAACAAACAAGGCCACGTTGGTACGGAGATACCTGTATGCTCCATTAAAGACATCAGTAAGTATAAACATATTCATATTGGGTATCAATGTGCGGCCGCAAAAGGATTCTTCGTTATTGACCCTTCTGGAAGTATTAGAACCTGCAATCATTCACCACGCATCGTCGGACATATTTTTAGAGAGCCGATGATAGAAGATGTAGCATATTGGAATATGTTTGCCAAAAGTGAGTATACTCCGGCAATATGTCTTGGGTGCAAGAATGGAAATATGTGTGATTGTGGCTGTCGTGAAGTGGCTAACATCCTTCACGGAAACCCTAAAGAAAAAGATTCAAGTATTATTGAATAGAACCTTCAGGGAATGCGTTATAGGGAATCTCCCTGATGATACCTTGTAAATGCTTTTTTTTGACACAAAAAGTCAATAAAAAGAGACTGGCTTTATAGTTTTGGGTGCATATTTCTTTGTAACTTTGCAACCAAATTTACAGAGCATTTTATGGGAGGTTTTTTTGGCGTTATTTCTAAAAGTCCTTGTATTAACGATTTATTTTACGGAACTGATTATAATTCACATCTTGGCACCAAACGTGCCGGTATGGCGACTTATTCTGCCGACAATGGTTTTAAGCGTTCCATTCACAACATAGAGAACAGTTATTTCCGTAATAAATTCGAGGATGAGTTGTCTGATTTCCTTGGAAACAGTGGCGTGGGTGTTATCAGTGATACTGATCCACAACCCATAGTGGCATATTCTCATCTTGGAAAATACGCCATGGTTACGGTTGCAAAAATATATAATATTGACCAGCTTGAACATGAACTGATTCAGGAAGGCGACCATTTTACAGAAATGAGCAGCAAAGGCATCAACCAGACAGAGATGATAGCCAAGCTACTCAATAAGGGACAGACCTTTGAGGAAGGAATTCGTATTGTCCATCAGAGAATTAAAGGTTCCTGTTCTATGCTGATTTTAACAGAAAATGGGATTATAGCTGCGCGTGACTATTGGGGACGGACTCCAGTGATTATGGCCAAAAAGGATGGCGCATACGCATTCACAAGCGAGACTTGTGCATTGCCTAACCTGAATTTCGAACGTGTGAGAGACTTGGGTCCTGGCGAGGCTGTAAGGATTACGGCTGAGGGAGAGGAACAGTTGCTGCCTCCGCAGAAAGACATGCAGATATGCTCTTTCCTATGGGTGTATTATGGCTTCCCGACATCAGACTACGAAGGAATAAACGTTGAGAAGATGCGATTCGACAATGGCCGTATGCATGGCAAGGATAATAAGGTGGAAGCTGATTGCGTCTGTGGTATACCCGATAGTGGGACTGGCCATGCTTTGGGCTTCTCTGTGGGACGTGGTATTCCTTATATGCGTGCTATTACAAAATATACTCCTACATGGCCGAGGAGTTTTACTCCTGCGACACAGGAAAGGAGAAATCTGGTTGCCAAGATGAAGCTTATTCCTAACCGCGCCATGCTGCAAGGTAAGAAAATAGTGTTCTGTGATGATTCCATAGTACGCGGAACACAGTTGCACGATAATGTTAAAGTGCTTTTTGACCTGGGTGTAAAGGAGGCCCATGCTCGCATCAGTTGTCCTCCCTTGGTATATCCTTGTCCATTTATCGGTTTTACAAATGAACGCTCTCCGATGGAGCTGATTACGCGTAGAATCATCAAAGAGAAAGAGGGTGATGATACAAAGAACCTCACAAAATATGCAAAGACAGGTTCTCCGGAATATAATTATCTTGTGGAAAAAATCCGGGAGAGGTTAGGACTCACTTCGTTGGAATTCAACTCTCTGGAAAACATTGTCAAGGCTATAGGGTTGCCTAAATGCAAACTGTGTACCCATTGCTTTGATGGTACAAGCCATTTCTGAAATACGATAGAGGACCAATAAACTTACAAAGAAAGGGTCTTTGACTCTTTCAGTAGTTTTTTTGCAGGTATTTCCTTATAAGTGCCGTCTTGCTGACCGATAATCAGGGTACGTCCCAAAGATGTGCTTAGCTCCAGAAGGCGATAATTGGATAAAGCTAAACCACGCTGGATCTTCTGTGCAAATGATGACATGTTACTCTCCATCGTGTCCATACTCCATTATGAGTTTATACTTTTCAAAGTCATAGATTTTGTTTATGCCATCTTCGGCTTCCGCGAAAATAACAGACTTGGAAGTGTTGTTGTCGACAAGAATCCAGCGGTCAACGATATGGCTGTAGATATTAAACAAATTCTTGATTCCGGCAATATAGCGGCGACGAATAACATCTTCGGGGATGTTATGTCCACCTTCGCTGACCCGCTTGGCAACACGCTTGATGGCTACTTCAGGAGAACTGAGCCAGAAAAACAACAGTATGACTTTATAACCTGCTTTATGGGCTTTTTTTATAAGGCTGTCGTAATAGCGTGTGGAAAGTGTCGTCTCAATGGCGAAGGTAACTCGTTTCTGCATTAGAGTAGAGATGCGCTCCAGCATTAGGCGTCCTGCGTCAATGGGTACCCGCTCGGGATGAAAAGGAGAGAGTCCCTTGGCTATCTCGTCGGCATTGACATATTCCTCACAATCTAATATCTGGGGTAAAATAGTAAATGAGGCAGTGGTTTTTCCGGCGCCGTTACATCCTGCTATGATATAGAACCTGTGTCCCATAAAGTCGGAATTTGATATTCAAAGGCAAATATACGATTAAATAAGAAATAATCAAGTCAATTTGCTTATGAAATTCACTTCCGTTATCTTTGTTTTATTACAGAATCAGCCTCTTAGCATAGTTAAGAGGCTGATTGTTGTACTGTATCCTGACATTATTATGCAGGATGTCAGGTTTATTTGATAAAAATTTTCTTGACGAAGTCGCCACATTTGACAATATAGAATCCTTTTGGCATCTGAGCTTGTCCGTGAAATCTTTTCATGAGTTGGCCTGTGCCATTGTAGATGCGGATTTCCTCATGGCTGTTGGTATATATGGTACTATTGTTGCAATATATGCTTGGGGCAGGCTCAAAATGTGTTGATTGTATGCCTGATGTGTTGAAGTCTTCAATTTTCAGGCAGTCAAAATCCCAACCGGAGCATAGAGAGGTTACCGTCAACGTGTGGGTTCCTTTGGTGAGGTGTATCTTGATATAATCGGGAGTGTCGTTGTAATGTGGTTTTTTCTCGTTGTTCCCTCCGGCACTTGGCCATAGCCATAAGGTGTCGTTTGCGCCGCCAGCCACGAGAGTACTCTCCCAGAGGGTCTCATCAGATAGGATGTCGTTGAATGTCTTGCCGTCAGGTTCATAATCCTCAGGGGCGAGAGGGCGTGCTTTCTGGCTTGTGGGCAGATTGGTGCCGTCTAACGAGAGTATCATGGAACCATAGTATCGACTTACCCAGTCAAGGTTTGTGGCATTATCAATAATGTATTGGTTCCTGGTATTGTTGGGATGATTGCTATGGCGTGCAAATCCATCCCAGCCAACACAATATTTTATACTGATGTTGACATCCATGTCATCGGTAGCCTCAAAGGTATAATTGTATTTTGCCCCCCAGTTCTCAATGGCCATGGCTCGGGTGATGATACATTTTGTCAAACTGAGTTTGGAATACTTTCCAGTTCCATAGAGAGAATAGTCGTCATCTCCCATACAGAGTAATCCGAAGCCGTTCTCGAAAGCCTCGTTTTGTTTTAAGCCTGTGCCAATATCATCAAAGCGATATATGGTACCGGTTACTTGTGCATTTATCGTGAGATTCCACCCTAAAGCAAGCAGGCAGATATATAATATTCTTTTCATGATGAGCATATTAGTTGTTTTCATTTGGGTTCCATTGGAAAAGCAGGTAATCTCCTACTTTTATTGAAAAAGTGCCAAGAGAGGTGTCTATGAGTTCACCTTCAGGTGTTACCTGATGGATACTATAAGGTGTTGAGGCGTTTTTTGTCAATTTTATTGACTGATTATTGGCGACACCAGGATTAACAATCATCAGATACTCATTATCTCCATTCTTCAGGTGGGATATTAAGCATCCTGTTCCTAAGGCTTTGATAGAACTGAAGCATTCGGGTCTTTTCTTGAATTCAGCCGCACCAATGGGTATTGTTGAGCCGAGGTGTCCAACTTGTACGACTTTGGCACCGAGAAATACCGGCGTGAGATTCCTGACTTCCTGATTGAGTGCTTTGACCAGGTCGTATACCTCTGTACGGTTACCATTGGCATCTATAGGCGCAGGACCTTCCCAACCTGCTGGCAGCCAATAGGTAAAGTATTGGATACATTGTGCGCCGTAAGCCAAATCGCTGAACACCTGAAGACGCATCATCCAACGCTCTGTTACTGAATAGCCAAAATGGGAGGTGGAGCAGCAAAAAGCCCACAAAGGTTGGTTCGTGGCTCGGCAGATGGCCGATACACGTTGCAGGTTTTCATAGTAATCAGTTCTTAAAGTGGTTACCTTTGTACTGGTATTGTACTTGATGGGGTAGTGGTCGTAAGAAATGATGCCCAAACCGATGGTATCGGCATATTTTTGAACATATTGTGAATAATCAGTAATGCCTAATTGTGTTTCGCTGGCATAAGTCGGGAAGAGATTGAGGTATAAGAGATGGGTGTCGTCAATAGCCCTGACTCTGTCTTTGTATGCGCGTAAGTCAGCATACTCGGCATAATTAGGTTCGTCTTTCAGATACCAGCATGCCACCATGTCGTTGTCCTTGAATTCCGGGGCGACGTCAAGAATGCTGCCAGGGAATATCTGCTGTACTCCTGAACCACGACATGAGTCCATGGACTTCTGCATGGTTGCCTTGTCCCATCCCCAAACAGAAGATAGAGAAAGATTGAATCCGCATTCAGCCAATTCTTCATAGCGTTTTTTTGTCAATTCTTCAACAGGCAGGATAGAGTGCCATGCCAAAACAGGAAAACGGTCTCCAGTGGGACACACATAATTGTTTTGTCTGTCCTGATAGCCTATACCTCGTCCTCCTTTATTGTAATCCTCTGCCTGGATGGTTACAGACCCCCCAGGAGTGATAGTGATGGGCTTGTAGGCTTCTTGTCCTTTTACAGGCGATGCAAGACAAACTAACAAAGCTGTACTAATAGTAAATAGTAAATGCCTTTTCATTGTTTATAGTTTGTGTTCGTTATTATCTATTATGTTTAAGCCATATAATCCTTTCTTGTTCTGGCATTTTCTCTATTGCATAGCGGAGTGTGGTTCGTGCCATGTCATGGATATGATTTCTCAGGAACTCGCGGAGTAACTCCATACTGACATGTTTTCCCAATTCCCGCAACATCCATCCTACAGCTTTTTGCATGAGGTCATGGGGGTGGTTTAAATGTATTTCTGCATAGCGCAAGCACCAGGAAGAATCGCCGGCTTGGATGGTTTGCAATGTACATACCATGCTTATGCGTTGCTGCCAAAGGTCTGTACTGTATGCCAGTTTGTCAACAACAGTTTGCTTGTCACCCAAAGAAGTAGGCAGGAGCAACCAGCGCCCCAGAATCTTAGGGGCAGACAAATCAACGAGATCCCAGTTGTTTGCCTTCGTGGAGTAATGCAGATAGAGCTTGACAATTTCGTCACGGCATGCTGTTGCTGCTTCGTCATTTATGACGCTTTTTTTCGCAGCGGCCTCAAACTTGGCTACTAATATGAGGAAACCGCACAGTCTGATTTCGTGCCAGGGACTTAACAGTAATGATGTTATTTCGTTTATAGGCAGCATGATGGCCTCTTTTGCCACAGCTCTTGTCTGTGGCACTTTTATCCCGAGGAATTTGTCACCATATCCGTATTGTCCCGGTGCAGTTTTGAAAAACTTCATCAGTGCCTTTCCCTGTTGCTCGTCTTTTAGGGAAATCAGTTTGTCGGTTACATCTTGAGATGTCATATATAAATGCAAAGTTACAGTTTTCATATAACATGCAGAAACAATGATGTGATTTATTCGAATTGTATGACTTGGTTGTCCCAGTAGCCTGACAATATGGCATTTTTTTGATATGGCAGAACATAAACTGACTACTGTGGCCCTCTAAGCCACTGAGCCCAATAAGCCTAATAGACCGAATAAGCCCTCTAAGTCTGGCCCATTTCCCATTAGCCCCAGTAGCCCCATCCCCCAATTTTCCCCGCCTGAAGTTTTGTCCATTTTGAGACAAAGGCAAATCTTGGGACAGGCCAAATGACTTTAAAATGACAGGCGAAATGATCTCGTGACACA
>ONKB01000012.1 GCA_900318305.1 uncultured Prevotellaceae bacterium
CTGGCACCAGGAACGTATTATATTGACCTGAAGGCAAAAGGATATGTCACACAGCAGGGTACTACCAACAAGTTTGTTGTCAAGGCCAATGCAACGACTTATCCTATCCTGTATATGAAATCGGGAACTTCGACCGATTTTGAGACGGTTGACGGAACCGTGACCATTACCTCTTCAGGAAAGGGCAGCGTGAAGTTTGGTGACGTGATTGTGCGTGACGGAACAGAGAAATCAAAAGCTACCCCGGGAGAGAATGCGGTATTCACCTTTATTCCCGATGAGGGATGCTATCTGGGCCAAGTGATTATGGACGGAGAGGATGTGACAAAGAATGTCATCTCCAATACCTTAACCGTGGAAAAGGTGTCCTCAAACATCAAATTGGAGGCTACCTTTATTCAGACAACCTATCAGGTCACTATGACCGTAGGTGGAGGCGGTTATGTTATACTGCCTGATACGACGCTGACTTCCGTCAGATATAAATGCGAAGTGGGACATGGCGATGACCTGTCTATGACCGTGCAGCCTAAAGAGGGCTATGAGTTGAAGGATTTCAAACTCAACAAGGTTTCGGTAAAGAATGACATCGTGGATAACGTCTATACTATCAAGAACGTTACAGCTGCCCAGGCCGTTAACGTCACGTTCCAGGTGGCCACGGGTATTGCAACTACCACGGTCAATGGCTTGACGGTGGCTCCCCGCAGCGGTGGTATAACGGTTAATAATGCCAAGGTGGGCAATATGGTATCGGTTGCCGACGCCAGTGGAAAGATAGTTTTCAGGTCGCGGGCTGTGGCTGCCGACTTTGACCTGAATATTCCTGCCCAGGGCATTTATATTGTGCGCATCGGCAAACAGGTGTTTAAGATGAATATCAAATAAAAACTATTCGTTATTTAAATATATGTCAGAACAAAAAATATACGAGAAATTAATTCGTACTTTTCCTGATTATCCCAAGAAGGGAATCAACTTTATTGACTGGATGCCAGTACTGGGCAGTCCTGAGGCTTTGCAGGTGTTGACAGAGGATTTGGCAAATCTGGTCAAGGGGAGGCATTTCACCAAACTGGCGGCTTTGGAGACCCGTGGTTATCTCATAGGTCTGCCACTTGCCAAACTGCTCGGGCTGGGCTTTGTCCCCATCCGCAAGAAAGGCAAGCTGCCTGGACCGTGCATGCGTCAGGAATACGCATTGGAGTATGGTACAGATGCTATTGAGATACAGGAAGATGCCATTACTTCTTCCGACAGCGTCCTTGTAGTTGATGACCTGCTGGCCACAGGCGGCACGATGGGAGCTGCCAATAAGATGATAGCTCGCAAGACCAATGATATAGTAGATCTTTTCTTCATTGAACTTGAAGACCTGAAAGGCAGTAAAAGCCTGGAATACCCATACTTCTCCCTGATCAAGATGAAAGAGAAATAAGCGGAGATGAAGCGGTTATACCTGTTCTTAGCAGTTGTCGTCCCGCTGTTTGTGTTGGGGCAGAATGCCCGGCAGACAGATTACATCAACCAGTTCATGGGGATGGCTATCCAGCAGATGGAGAAATACAAGATTCCCGCCAGCATCACGCTGGCGCAGGGATTGCTGGAGAGCGGCGCCGGGACCAGCCGTCTGGCACGCGAGGGGAACAACCACTTCGGCATTAAGTGTGGCTTGGCGTGGAAAGGCCCTTATATGCTGATGACCGATGATGCCCCCAATGAGCATTTCAGGGTCTATTCGAGTGCGGAAGAGAGCTATGAGGACCATTCTCTGTTCCTGCGTCAGAACCAGCGTTACGCCCATCTCTTCTCATTGAGTATTACCGATTATAAAGGTTGGGCGCACGGACTTAAAAGAGCGGGCTATGCCACTAATCCCAACTATGCCTTGAACCTGATACAGCTGATAGAGAATTTCAATCTGTATAAGCTTGACGCTGCTCCCCACAAGGGGTCTTTGGGCAGGGAAATCATGAAGGTTTCTGCTGATCATAAGGTGTTCATGTGCAATCACAATTTCTATGTCGTAGTTAAGGCAGGCGATACCTTCAAGAGCCTGAGCAAGGAATTGGGTGTGTCGCAGCGCAAATTGCGCAAGTACAACGAAGTGGACAAGGGTTATGCCCTCAAGGAAGGCGATATTGTTTACCTTCTGGAGAAGCAGAAGCGTGCCGACAAGAGCCTGAAAGGCTACTGGCATCAGGTGCAGCAAGGCGAGTCGATGCACAGCATCGCCCAGCATTATGGCATGAGGCTGAAGACGCTGTATAAGACCAATTTCCTGAATGCTGATCATGTTCCGCAGCCAGGTGATTTGCTGCTGATACGCTGAGATACAAGAATAGAGGCGTTGAGAAAAAGGTGATGCCTCGGAAATAATAAGCCTCAATGGGTTTAAAGCTTATTTCAGAATATAAGTGCCACGACGGAAGGTGACATAGGTCTTGCCTTTGTAGAAGTCAATACCTTCGGGTTCGTCGAAATAGAAGGCGAAATCATAGATTTTCTCCACTTCCAGATTACTCAGGTTGATGACGAACATCTTACGGGAGAAGTCCCAGTTTTTCTTCTTGGAGGTGCGCAATCCAGCCATGATATACATTTTTCCTTTGTGAATCTCCTTGTCCTGAGTGACATAGAACATGGGGTAGCTTGCACGGCGCAGAATGTCTGCCTGGCGCAAGGTGACCTGTTGCTTTGTGCGTGACGGGAGGTTGAATTCCAGGAGGATGACGCCTGTGGCAATGCGGTCATTGCCCTCAACGCCTTCAAGGTAGGTGTGGGCATAGAGCTTGTTGTGTCTGGCATCGACAATCCAGTCGGTGAAGCCTGCCCCCGAGATACTGTCGGGGATATCCATGGAGATGGTCTGAATGAGTCGTGAAGACCATTTGTTTTGTTTTTTGTCGTAAGAGATGTCCTCTACGAAGAAACGACGCTGATTGTTCCACTCGGAGGTGTAGAGGTAGTTCTTCTTTCCTTTCCTGACGAGGTTGGCCACATTGCAATGGGGAGCAAACTTTACACAATCCAAGTCAAATTTCACAGAGTCGGCAGTAGAGAACAAAGGGTAGGCGGTGGCGTGGCCGTCGTTGCTGAGGCAGACCAGGTGGTTCTCGCAGATAAACGAAGCCTGCTTGCAGATAGGGTCGAAGACGTGTGTGATGTCGGCCTTGACCTGTGGCACATTGGCAAAGGCCTTGTAGTCTTGTGCGTGGATGGAGACGATAGTGAAAAAGGCGAAGATGAATGCAAGTGTCTTGCGACGATAGGAGTGGCGCAGGTTGTGGAGATGTTTCTCTGTGCTATTGTGTCTCATTATTTTAATATTGGATGGGGTTATATGCAGTACAAAGTCTGTGCTGCTTGCCGTAATTATTGCAAAGATACAATTTAATTCAGAATAGCCGGGCATAATGATACATAAAGGGTTGTCTTTTGAATTTCCGAGGTGTCTTTCGGTGAAAAATGACTAACTTTGCAGTCCGAAACAAGAACGTGAAAACACATGATCAAGAAAATCAGGGCGAATTGGATTGTACCGAAGAATAAGAAACTCACCGAGAAAGACAGGCGCGTCCTGGCTTTTCAGGAAAAAGGCTTTCTGGTTCCCTCCCGTCAGCTGATAAAAACCAGAAAGCAGATAGACGGTATCCGCGAGAGCGGCAAGATAAATACTGGCGTGCTGGATTTTGTAGCCGACCATATACGGGCCGGTGTGACGACAGCTGATATAGACAAGTGGGTATATGCCTTTACGACCGACCATGATGCAATACCGGCTCCGTTGAACTATGACGGCTTCCCTAAAAGTGTCTGCACAAGTGTCAATGAGGAGGTGTGCCACGGTATTCCCGACAAACTGTTTGTCCTGGAGGAGGGCGATATCGTCAACGTGGATGTTTCCACAATTTATAACGGCTATTATAGTGATGCCAGCCGCATGTTTATTATCGGAAAGACGACGCCGGAGAAGGAAAAGCTCGTCAGGGTCGCCAAGGAATGCCTGGACAAAGGCGCTGAGGCTGCAAAGCCTTATGGTTTTGTGGGGGACATCGCAGATGTTATTACCCGGCATGCTCATGAGAATGGCTTCACCGTGGTGAGGGATTATTGCGGACATGGTGTGGGACTGGAGTTCCATGAAGAGCCGGAGGTGTTTCATTACGGGAAACCCCATACAGGAATGCTTCTTGTGCCCGGAATGGTGTTCACCATAGAACCGATGATCAATATGGGTACATGGGAATTGTTTATTGATGAGGATAACGGTTGGACAGCCGTGACGGAGGACGAGAAACCAAGTGCCCAGTGGGAGCATACTTTCCTGATGACGGATAATGGTTTGGAGATACTAAGCTACTGAAAGTAATTGCATGGATAAGAATATAGTAATATTAGGCATTGAATCCAGCTGCGATGACACCTCTGCGGCTGTGATCCGTGACGGCTACCTGTTGAGTAATGTCACGGCAAGCCAGAAGGTGCACGAGGCCTATGGGGGTGTTGTGCCGGAGTTGGCTTCAAGGGCGCATCAGCAAAACATCCTGCCGACGATAGACCAGGCGATAAAGCGTGCTGGTATCTGTAAGGAGGATATATCGGCCATAGCCTTTACCCGGGGGCCTGGTTTGCTGGGTTCGTTGCTGGTTGGTGTCTCTTTTGCCAAAGGCCTGTCGATATCTCTGGGTAAGCCCCTGATTGAAGTGAATCATTTGCAGGGACATGTTCTGGCCCATTTTATCAGGGAGGAAGGAAAGGACAGGGAAATACCCGAGTATCCGTTCCTGTGCCTTCTGGTTAGTGGTGGTAACTCCCAGATTGTCAGAGTGAATGCCTATAACGACATGGAGGTGCTGGGGCAGACTATTGATGACGCGGCAGGAGAGACGATTGACAAGTGCTCCAAGTTTATGGGACTGGGATATCCCGGAGGACCTGTAATTGATCGCATGGCACGTCTTGGTAATGCCGACGCATTTAAGTTCAACAAACCTCATATTGCCGGACTCGACTATAGCTTCAGCGGACTCAAGACCTCGTTCCTCTATTTTCTTGAAGGCAAGATGAAGGAGAATCCTCATTTTATCGAGGAAAATAAAAATGACCTGGCGGCATCGCTGGAGAGAACTGTCGTGGAAGTCTTGATGGACAAACTGACGAAGGCTGTCAAGATGACAGGCATTCGCCGTGTGGCAGTAGCAGGCGGCGTGTCGGCTAATACAGGATTACGTCAGGCTTTTGTCAGCAAGGCAGAGAAGTCAAACTGGAACGTCTATATTCCGCCATTTTCCTATACTACCGATAATGGAGCCATGATAGCCATAGCAGGATATTTCAAATACCAGGACAAGGAATTCTGCCCGTTGGATAAACCAGCTTATTCCCGTGTAACATTTCAATGACATGACTTTAAAGGAAAGAGTAATCAGTAAGGAGATAAACCGTTTGATGTGGCACTCAGGCAAGACCATCTCTACAGCAGAGAGCTGCAGCTGTGGTCGTCTGGCGACATTGCTGTCTGAATACCCGGGCAGTTCCGAGTATTTCAGGGGAGGCATAGTGTGCTATACCGACGAGATGAAAGCTGCATATCTGGGCATCTCCGGGGAGCTTCTCCGGGAGAAGACCGCTGTCTGCGAGGAAGTGGCAATAGGCATGGTGGAAGGAAGTATCCGGATGTTTGGCACGGACTACGCTGTCGCCATGACAGGAGTTGCCGGGCCAGGAGGAGCCACTCCCGATAATCCCGTAGGTTCCATCTGGGTGGCATTCGGCAAGACTAACCATGTGGAGACCTTCCATTTCCTGACAGATGAAGGGCGCGATTTGAATGTCCAGAATGCGGTATATGGCGTCATGAAGATGTTTTTGCGATTTCTGAAAGATGAATTGAAAAAAGAATAAAATTTTTTGTATCAATTAATTGGTGGAATCAATAATTAATGCTAACTTTGCACTCCGAATCGGAATTTTCTAATATTGAAATAATAAAAAAATACGAATATGTCAAGAATCTGTCAGATTACCGGTAAAAAAGCGATGATCGGGAATAACGTGTCCCATTCAAAGCGTCGCACAAAACGCAGTTTTGATGTGAATTTGTTCAAGAAGAAGTTCTATTATGTAGAGCAGGATTGCTGGATTAGCCTTACACTTAGTGCTGCTGGTTTGAGACTAATTAATAAAATTGGTCTTGACGCCGCATTGAAGTCAGCTGTAGA
The DNA here is from genome assembly GCA_900318305.1 of uncultured Prevotellaceae bacterium. GTDB lineage: Bacteria > Bacteroidota > Bacteroidia > Bacteroidales > Bacteroidaceae > UBA6382. The sequence goes on from ONKB01000012.1 coordinate 6,225, forward strand.
AAAAGGCTATTGTGATTGGGGTGATATTAGAGTAATCGCTTAAAAAAGAAAGAAGTATGGCAAGTAAAGCAAAAGGCAATAGAGTTCAGGTTATTCTGGAGTGTACAGAAATGAAGGAGAGCGGTCTCCCAGGAACTTCTCGCTATATAACAACAAAAAACCGCAAGAATACACCAGATAGATTGGAGTTGAAGAAATACAATCCTATCTTAAAGAAAATGACTATCCATAAAGAGATTAAATAATATTCAGATATGGCAAAGAAAGCAGTTGCAACCCTCCAGACAGGTAAAACCGATGGTCGTGCATATTCAAAGGTAATCAAGATGGTTAAGAGCCCTAAGACAGGTGCTTATATCTTTGATGAGAAAATGGTTCTTAACGAGGATGTTAAGAAGTTCTTTCAAAACTAATCAAATATAGTTAAGATACTAAAGCCCTTTCAGTTGAGAGGGCTTTTTTATTACCTGTCCATGTAGGAATCAATACCTGTCGGGACATTCCCGATACTTCTTGCCGCAACTACTTTTGGGCCAAATAATGTTGATTTTCAAAAATTTTGATTAAGTTTGCATAAAATATCAAGATATGAAATTCCTTAATATTTTTAACAGGAAGAGCGAATTGACCGAGGAGAACAAACAGACTCTTGACTCGGGACTACATAAGACGAAAACCGGTCTGGTGGAGAAGATAACCCGCGCGATAGCCGGCAAGTCAACGGTGGACGATGATGTGCTTGATGATTTGGAGGATACGCTGATTACTTCTGATGTCGGCGTGGACACCACACTTGAAATCATCAACAGGATAAAAACCAGGGTAGAGCGTGACAAATATGTGCAAACGGCAGAACTGAATGCCATTCTCAGGGATGAGATTACCCGCATGTTGCTGGATGCCAAGGACGATACCAAAGAGTCGGAGGAACTTGACGGGCCTTATGTCATCATGGTGGTGGGCGTCAACGGCGTAGGCAAGACAACCACTATCGGAAAACTGGCCAACATGTACAAGCAGAGAGGTCTGAAAGTCTATCTTGGCGCAGCCGATACTTTCAGGGCTGCAGCTGTTGAGCAGCTCCAGATATGGGCCGACAGGGTAGAGGTGCCTATTGTCAAGCAACAGATGGGTAGCGATCCTGCCAGCGTTGCTTACGACACGTTGAGTTCTGCAATAAAAAACAATGCCGACGTGGTGCTGATAGATACCGCCGGACGTCTGCACAATAAAGTGGGCCTCATGAATGAGCTGTCCAAGATAAAGAATGTCATGAAGAAGCTGTTGCCCTATGCGCCCAATGAGGTGCTGCTGGTCCTTGACGGCTCTACAGGGCAGAATGCCTTTGAACAAGCCAAGCAATTCTCCCTGGCGACAGAGGTCAATTCCCTCGCCATAACAAAACTGGACGGCACAGCCCGGGGCGGCGTCGTCATAGGCATAAGCCACCAGTTCAACATCCCGGTAAAATACATCGGACTGGGCGAGAAAATGACCGACCTGCAACAGTTTGACAAGAAAGCATTTGTAGATTCATTGTTTGACGATAAGAAATAATGGGACGTTGTGTTGATATCTTTACAATGGGCTGCTCAAAGAATCTTGTGGATTCTGAGAAGCTGATGTATCAGTTACAACAAAACGGATTCCGTGTATTTCATGACCCCAGGCGTATCCATCACGATGTGGCTGTTGTGAATACCTGTGGGTTTATCAGCGATGCCCAGGAGGAGAGCATAGAGATGATTCTTTCCCTGGCCAACCTGAAGAGCAAGGGCAAACTCAGGAAACTGTTTGTCATGGGATGCCTGTCGGAGAGATTCATGGCAGACCTGAACAAGGAGATACCCGAGGTTGACCGTTATTACGGGAAATTCAACTGGATGGGAATCATCAATGACCTGGGGAAAGAAGCCTTCGCCGATAACCTGGCCAATAACCGCATCCTGACGACACCGTCCCATTATGCCTATCTGAAGATATCTGAGGGCTGTAACCGGAGTTGCGCCTATTGTGCGATACCGCTTATTACCGGCAAGCATAAGAGCCGTCCTATAGAGGAAATCCTCCAGGAAGTCAGGTTGCTGGTCAGTGGGGGAGTAAAGGAATTCCAGATTGTCGCCCAGGAACTCACCTATTATGGAATGGACTTATACGGACAGCGGAAACTGCCCGAACTGGTAGCCCGCATATCCGACATACCCGGAGTGGAATGGATTCGCCTGCATTATGGCTATCCCAACAGTTTCCCCTACGATTTGCTGCCTCTGATGCGTGAGAGAGACAATGTGTGCAAATATCTGGACATCGCATTGCAGCATTCCAGCAATAAGATGCTGGAGCTGATGCGGCGTAATACGACTCGCGAATATCAGAAGGAAATGATTGAGCGTATTCGTCAGGAAGTACCGGGAGTATGCCTCAGGACCACTTTCATGGTGGGTTATCCCGGCGAGGAGGAGGCCGACTTCAGCGATTTGATGCAATTTACCCAAGAGATGCGCTTCGACAGGATGGGGGCTTTTGCCTATAGTGAGGAGAAAGGAACCTATGCCGGGAAGCATTTCCAGGACAACATCCCCGCCCAGGTCAAGCAGTCGCGTCTGTCTGAGCTGATGGCGCTTCAACAGACCATCTCCGAAGAATTGTGCCGGGAGAAGATAGGTCACACCTACAAGACTATCATAGACAGGCGGGAGGGAGATTATTATATAGGGAGAACCCAGTACGACTCTCCCGAGGTTGACGGAGAGGTGCTTATCCCTGTAGACGACCGGCGTTTGATGAAAGGCCGCTTCTATCAGGTAAGAATCGTGGACGCCGACGAATTTGATTTAAGAGGAACATTAATTTAGATAGAATATGAATAATCGTGAGTTCATTGATGAGATGTCTGTCAGATTGCAGACCAGTGCCAAAGAGGTACAACGGGAAGTCAATAGCCTTATTGACGGCATGGTATCCCTGCTTGATGACGGCGGTGAGATTGGAATTGCAGGATTCGGAACGTTTGAGGTGAAAAAGAAGAATGAACGTATCATAGTCCATCCTGGAACAGGTAAGAGAATCTTGGTACCCCCAAAACTGGTGCTGAATTTCAAGCAGAGTAACGTGCTGAAATCCCAGGTAAAGGAGAAACAGTCCTGACCCACACAAAGAAAAAAGAACCATTTTAACCAACTACAACTATGTCTAATCGTGCCCTATTACAAGATATTGTTAATGCCCTCTCAGAGAAGGGCGGAATGAACAAGATGCAGTCGGAGAAATTCTGCCGGCAGTTTTTCTCCCTGATACGCGAAGTGTTGCTCCGTGACAGCTATGTGAAAATCAAGGGTCTTGGCACTTTTAAGTTGATGACCGTCAGTGAACGTGAAAGCGTAGATGTTAATACAGGTCAGCGCATTGAGATTTCTGCCCACCAGAGAATCGTATTTAGCCCCGACAAGAACATCGCCTCACGCATCAACCGTCCGTTTGAGAGTTTTGAGACCATAGAGCTCTCTGACGAGCCGACAGAGCCTCAGGAAGAGGCAGTTGCCGACAAAGTGAAGCCAGAGGAAAGTCCCGCAGGAGCCGTGGCAGATAATGTCCATACCGTTTTCCTGGGCAACGCTGATGCAGAACAATCCGCTACTGAGGAGCCCGCTGAAGCTCCAGAGCAGCCAGCTTCCGTTGAAACTGGCCAGACCGCTCAGGAGGAACCTGCTCAGGAGGAACCCGTGTTGCAGGAACCCCAGGAAGAGCCGGAGGAAACCCCCGAAAGCTACGAGGAAGAAGAGTCCGGAAAATCCGTGTGGAAGATACTCGGATGGACGCTGCTGTCAGTATTGTTACTCCTCGCATCATACTTCGCAGGCTATTATCATCTGTTTGGAAACACCGATATATGCAGCCCTCTGAAGTCTTCAGCCCCTGCAGATACCCAGAAAAAGGACAGTCCGGCAGAGGCCGCCCTTGCAGATACGCTGGCAGTTAAGGAAGATACCCTTGCTGTCGCTGCCCAGGAACCGACAGACTATGCCGCCGAGGCAGCCAAATATGAGCAGATAGAGGGAGCCGACTATCTGATTGTGGGAGAACTCGAAACCCATGAGATGAAAGCCGGAGAGGGAGTTATCCGCTTGGCCCAGAAACTCTATGGCAGTAAGGAAATGGCCCAGTATGTCATTTTCTATAACCACATCTCCAATCCCGATGTGATACCCGTAGGCCGCAAGATAGTCTTCCCCAAACTCGTGAAGAAGGAGTAGGAGAAGTTGAGGGCTGAAGTCTGATGGCTGCTTTATTGCAATCTGTATGAATACCAGAGAGCCCAAAAATGCGTACCTTTGTCATGAATTAATCAGTCAATGGCAACAGATCAGGCAATATTCGGCAGGAGTGAACTCCTTCTGGGCAGTGAGGCTATGGAGCGCATAGCCGGGAAAAGTGTGATTATCTTTGGCGTAGGCGGCGTGGGCTCCTGGTGTGCCGAGAGCCTGGTGCGTAGCGGCATCCGCCGGTTGACGATAGTCGATAGCGACTGTGTCTGTATCACCAACATCAATCGCCAGTTGATGGCAACCACCAAGACCGTGGGGCAGGTGAAGGTAGAGGTGCTGAAGGAACGTCTGCTAACCATCAATCCCTATGCCGAGATAACTGCCCTGCAAAAAATCTTTTCCCAGGAGACAGCCTCCGAATTCGCTATCGGCAGTTATGACTACGTCATTGATGCCATAGACTCGCTGAAGGACAAGGCCCTGCTCATTCTGATGGCCTGCCAGTCAGGGGCCAAGCTGTATTCCTCTATGGGAGCTGCGCTGAAGATGGATGCCACGCGCATCCGTGTGGCAGAATTCTGGAAAGTACAGGGCGACCCGCTGGCACGAGCTTTACGGAGGAAGTTCAAGTCACAGCACCAGTTTCCCAAACGCAAGTTCAAGTGTGTGTACAGCGATGAACTGCTCAAGAATCAGGGCGACCCCTCGTTGCTGAATCATGAATTGAGTTCGTCTAAAGCCCAGATAAATGGAACCGTGGTCCATATTACAGCCATTTTCGGCTTTATGCTCGCAGGACTCGTGATGGAGGATATAGTCCAGGAGGCTTTAAGAGTTTAGGAGTTTAAGAGTTTTTATGGTTTTTGTCTAAATCTAAACACAGATATTTACTTTTTGAACACGAATCTATCTAATCTTACGAATCATTCTTATTACTGATGACAGACCATCGGGCTGCTTTGTTGGGTAACAAAGGTTTATATTTTATTGGATGAACTTCTAAGAGCGAGCTCTTAAGATTCATCAAACAAAATGAAACTCATCATCAGTAATAGCAACTGATCATCTAATACAAGGCGTATTAATTATTCGTGTTATTCGGCAGATTAGTGTTCATTAAACAACTCAAAGTGGCTGGATGTCGTTGAGTAGAATCTCTGTCATGAAATGACTAAGGAGTGTGTCCTTCGCTAGCAAAATGGCTCTCGTTATGGTTATGGTTAACGTTAACGTTGTGTCCTGGTTCCTGAGCCCGTCGCAGGAGAACTCTCAAACTCTCATATTAAAAAGGCTTTATTTCCGACAAAGCCACACCGCTAACTCCGACAAAACAGGCAAAAAAGCATGAAAAAGGTATTGCTGCAGACAATCGTATCCCCTGGCACTGACAAAATGATTTTAGCTGTTGCAGTAAAGAAAACAACTACATAACTTTGCAAAACTAAATAATGTTTAACAGTTAAAAATAAAAAGAATTATTGCAAAGACAAGAAAATGTTCTCAAAGCAGAACAAATGTTGTATCGGAGGAAGACTGGAAAGCCCTTGTCAGGGCTGAGGAGTTGAGCACAGAGAAAATTCTGCGTGCCGACAGAGGCATGGGTACAGGTACCGGTACAGGGGAGAATGGCAACGAGCCTATTGGCTCAGATGTTCACATGGGAAGTTTCACAGATAGTTTTTCTGAAGAAGGAATTACGTGGAGTGGTTCTGGAACATACACGTGTTCCGTTTCTGCCTCAAGAATGGATGGAGATATTTATATTTATGCTTATTTAATTATTAATATCAGTTACAATGGAAATAGCATTGAAATACCTGATGGCAGTTATACGATTACACTTCACGGAAATAGTATATCAAATGTACATGCTGGAGGAGGAAATTCAGATACGTCTCCAGGCACTGGAGAAGCTTCTTGCACAGCAACAGCAACTGCACATGGAATAAGATTAGAAATAAGTAGAACGACAACACAATTAGACGGAAATGGTAACCCTGTGAATTTAGAATCAATATTAACCACAACAAATAGATCTTTTCAATGTGATGTTAGCTATGAAAGTTGCTCAGGAATGTTTAGCGTTTCAACTCCTGTCGGCATTTAGATAGATGTTGTAATTATTCATTATAAGAAGAAAGACAAGAATTATGAGAAATAGGTTTATGTGTGTGTTGTTCTCTGTTCCCGTCCTTGTAGCATGCTCATCCCAGAAGGGTATGTATTATAGCAACAATGACGGGGGAGCCTCAAACATTTATGAGCGATTCAACCATTCCGGCCCGCCGGCATCTATTGAGTCAATGGACAGAATGAACTATATGATGACAAGCGCGGAAAGCCGTGCGTATTCTGAGGATGAGAAAAAAGCGTATGGGGAGTATTCGCATGTCTGCAAGCTGGAACGCTCTGCCTCACCTCAGCATCAGCAGGAACTTGAGCAGCTCCGCAACCGACTGAAAAGCCAGTTTGACCAGCGCATCGCCGAGAGGACGCAGTTCCTGCAGAATTTTTATGCGGACCTCTTCCGCCTCAGCAACAAGGAATTCACCTCACAATACAAGAAACACTGTTCCAAAGACTTGCTCTCCGAGCTCAAGACTGTCTACAAGTTGCGTCATGGCAAGAACGGCTATGCATGGTCTGTCTTTACAGACAACAACCGACACCGGCCGGAAGAATGCAACATAACCTATCTGGACGGAAATGCCGTGAAAGCTGGCAATGCAGAACTAGCCCGGTACATGTTTGGCGACAGTACGAGGCAAAAAGCGAAGAGCCGTTGGTACACAGGCAAATACCGGTACTTCAATGCCGAAGACAAATGGTTCAGGGTGGATAGGGGTGAAAACGCCATTATGGTCCAAATAGACGGACAGGGCAAAGAAGTTGTCATAACCGGCATTGTCAATCCTCTGCAGGAGATTGTCTTCAAGGAACCTGACAAAGAAAAGCCCCGCCGCTTTCTTGAATTTCATCGCTAACAACATCAAAAAAATATAAGTGTATTCTCATGAACAGACTGTTAATTGTAACATTGTTATTTACCCTTTTGGCTTTAGGCATGAGCCATGCCCGGAGTCATTCAAAGAACGGCCATGA
>ONKB01000034.1 GCA_900318305.1 uncultured Prevotellaceae bacterium
TCATTTTAAAGTCATTTGGCCTGTCCCAAGATTTGCCTTTGTCCCAAAATGGACAAAAATTCAGGCGAGGGGAAAAGAGCCAAAAGGGGAAAGGGGTTGATGGGGCCAATGAGGCTAATGGGGACAAAGGAGGTAATGGGACTATTGGGCTCAATGGGAAATGGGCCTCAGACCTAAGTGACCCATTATGCCTAAAAACTCACTAGTCCTCTCCTAAAGATTTTAAGAACTAAATGGCGGTAGTCTGCAAGCCTTATGGCTTGGGTGATGTTATTTGATGCCAGTGATAAAAAAGGTATATTCGTAGTCAGCGTATGGGAGCATGTATTCTGCTAAAGGCTGGCGTTCCCAGCTGTTGATGCAGCCTAATCCCATCTGGTGTTCGTCAATATGTACCACTGACATGTTGCGGGGAGTCAGGTCGCCTGAGTGCATCTGGCTTTTGTTTTTCTCCCATCCAGAATCAAGATCCTCGGGCAGATACTCCAGGGTGGAGCACTCCAAAGGTTCTGGTGCATAGAATTTAAGGCCTTTTCCTGCGGCATTCTTTACAATCCACCAACGTACGTCGGTATGGTTCCCGCTTTCCTGCGGACGGATATAGTTCCAGTATTGCTCGGCAACGGTCTGGTTGTATTCACCCAATAGGGTGCATCCCTTTCTGTCCCAATAGTTTTCTATAGGTCCTCTTCCATAATAAGTCAGTTGATCAAATTCCTTTGGCATAACCAGCTGCATGCCAAACCGGTGAAGGTTGGGCTTGGCATTGGCATTGGGGTTGACGGTCAGTTTCTGGTTAACAATCAACTTGCCACAGGGTGTGACAGTGTAAGTCAGTTGCAGTTTTGCATCCACAGAGGGTATCTCGTAGGAGGCAATGACTTTTCCCGGCTCATCGCTGGTGAAGCTGACTAATTTCATCTCGGGTCTTTTCCAGGCATGGTCTTTCTGTTGTAGAGATGCGCCGTAATCGTTGTCAGTTGGAGCACGCCAGAAATCAGGAATAAGCGCATAGCCCTCTTGAAGCATTGGTTTGCCCTCAATGTCAAGATAGGTTACAAAACCGGTGTTCTTGTTGAAGGTAACTTCCAAGTTACTGGCAGACAACTTCAGCCATGTCAGTTTGTCTTCTTTCTGTATGGCTGGGTCTTTGTCGACAGAATGCTTGTGTCCCATCTTGCAGGCCGCCTCCGGGAAGGTGTATTTCTGTATGGTCAACTCCTGGTAGGCGACTGTCTCTCCCTTCTTCTGGAGAGGCTCATCGTTCTTTAGCAGGTATTTCACGTTAAGCATGATTTCCTTGCCTTCGGTATCTGAGGGTAGGGTATAGCTGGGTAACTGTACCTCTTTGGTCTGCTGCGGTTCAATGCTAAAATCTTTCAAGTCGCCGCCGGAGACAATTTTTCCGTTAACCAACAAGTCCCAGTGCAGTGTTACATAGTCCAATGTCCTGAAGAAGTTCTCGTTGTATATCTTGACTGTCCCTTTTTTCAGGTCGGCGGCAGAGGTCCAGATGTTTTGATAATAATAGGTCACTTCGTAAGCGTGAGGGTTCAGGTCACGCCCGGGACTGATCAGTCCGTTGCAGTTGAAGTTGTGGTCGGAAGCGGCAAATCGTCCATAGTCACCTCCGTAGGTGTATATGTTCTTGCCAGTGACTTTGCTCTTGCCGTTAAGTCCCTGGTCTACGAAATCCCAGATATAGCCGCCTTGCATCTTGGGGAAGTACTGGCGGTACATGTCCCAGTATTCTTTGAATCCTCCCTGGCTGTTGCCCATGGCGTGAGCGTATTCACACTGGATGAGTGGCTTGGCATTGGGTTCTTCAATGTATTTCTTGCAAGTGTTGTAGTCGTCATACATGGGACAGAAGATGTCGGACTTTCCAATCCGCTTGCCAGTGGCGTCTTTCTCATGTATGGCACGTTCGTAGTGTATTGGGCGACTTGGGTCAAAGGCCTTGACATAGTCGTAGGCTTTCTCAAAGTTAGGACCATAGCCTGCCTCATTGCCCAGACTCCATACGATGATGCTTGGATGGTTCTTGTTCAACTCTACATTATGTTGGTTGCGCTCGATATGGGCTTTTTCGAAGGCGGTGTTTTTTGCCAGCGTGGTTTCTTTGTAGCCCATACCATGGCTTTCAAGGTTGGCCTCGGCAGTAAGATACAGTCCGTACTGGTCACAGAGGTCATACCAGCGAGGGTCGTCAATGTAGTGGCAGGTACGCACGGCGTTGATGTTCATGCGCTTCATGATTTGGATATCCTGAATCATGCGTTCAACAGGTACGATATAGCCTCCGTCGGGATCTAACTCGTGACGGTTTACACCCTTTATGAGTATGGCAACACCGTTGACATACAGAGTCTGTCCCATGATTTCCACTTTGCGGAAACCCACGTTCTGAGGAATTATCTCCTTGATGTTTCCCTTGCTGTCTAACAGTGACACGTACAGAGTGTACAGATTGGGCGTCTCGGCTGTCCACTTCAGAGGTTTGCTGACATTGAAGATTTTAGCGGTTTGACCGTTGTTTTCCACCTTAGTAGTCTCGTTGAAGACGGTCTTGCCAGAGAGGTCTTTCAATTCGAACCTGATGCTGCTTCCTGCCGCTTTCTCGGTAGTGACATTTATATTCAGTGTGCCGTCGGTATAATTGTTGACAAGATCGGGAGTGATAAAGATGTCTTTGATGTGTGCTTGTGGAGTGGCATAAAGATATACTTCCCTGGCTATACCTGTAAGGCGCCAGAAATCCTGGTCTTCCAGATAGCTGCCGTCACACCAGCGCATAACCTGCATGGCGATAAGGTTCTTTTTCCCAGGAACAAGGTATTTCGTCAGATTGAAAACAGCCTCTGCTTTGCTGTCTTCGCTATATCCCACATATTTCCCGTTTACCCACAGCGTGAGGTTGCTGGTAGCGGAACCGACATGGAAATAAATGTTGCAGCCTTTCCAGTCGGCAGGAATATCTATTTCCTTGCGGTATGAGCCTGTGTAGTTGTTTGTCTCCTCAACATAAGGAGGGTTATTCTTGAATTGTGTTGACCAGGCATATCCGTGGTTCTTATATGTGGGATCGCCGTAGCCATTGAGCTCAAACATCCCTGGAACGGGGAAGTTGACCCATTTGGAATCATCGTAGCCAACTGTATAGAAATCCTTAGGAGCCTTGTCATGGTCTTTCACCCAGTTGAATTTCCATTGGCCTTCTGCAGAGAGAAAACGACTTGAGGCAGTCTTGTCTTTCTTCTGAGCCAGAGTGGCATTCTCATAGGCAAAGAACGAGGAATGTGAAGCCTCTACATTAACACGATTTGCATTTGGGTCCAGCCAATGCGGAGTTGCCTGAACTGTCTTAGCAGATACCTGTATTGAAGCAACCCATGCCAAGACAGCGATAAATACTAAAGTCTTCATATAATGTAAATTTATTTTTTCAGTCAGTTAAACTCACCTCGCCTTCAGCTTCTACCAGCCATCCTGGTCTGCAAACAGGAGCATGCAACACTATTACAGGGATATGGGGGAATCGTGTGGTCATGAAATCCCTTATTGTCTCGTAATCTGAGATGTCACGCAGATAGACTGTAAAATATTTCATCTGGTCAATAGATGCTCCGTCAGCTTTCAGAAGTTGATCCATGTTAACCAACATGCGTTCAGCCTGACGCTCTACATCTCCTACGAAAATACATTTTCCCTGTTTGTTGATACTGGCTGTCCCGGAGAGCAAAAGCTTGTGACAGTTGTTGACGTGGAAAGATGTTCCTCTCTCGAAGGCGACACCATATTGATAGGTAGGGTTCAAATATTCAGGTGCTTGCAGATACTTGATTCTCATGTTGTCGGCAGACTGTATGGATAAGAAATCCATACAAATTGTTGCTTTGGAATGGGAACCATATCCCTCAATACCAGTTGAGGCTATAAAATGGGTGTCTTGGGTCAAACCATGCTTGTCAAAAATAGTGTTGCGCCCTTTCATTACCTCAGCATAATTGCAATCTATATCACGCACATAAAGCCAAGTACGCATACAATTATCCTTCAGTGTCAGTCCGTTCTCACCTAACCACTCAATATGCTTTTCAAAGCAGAGCATGGTCTGTCCCATCGTGGTAAAGTTTTCTGACTCTGCTTCAGTCAGTCTTACGGACTGGTAGAAGTATGTAGTATTGCCGCAGGTGATTTTCATTTTGTCGGGTGTTCCTTTCTTCAAAAGACATTGTCCAGGAATAAAACTCATCATCAGGCTTATCTTTGAGCCGTCCATTGGAGGTTGCTCAATATAGCTGAAAGCACCTTTGGACAAAATTTCTTGGTAGAGTTTGTGATTCAACAGGTCAACTGACTGGTTCGCCGCATCGCTGAGATAGGCGCGACACCAGAATAAATCACATAAACCTAATCCTTCCTCCTCAAGAAAAGCCTTAGTCTGACTGTATAAATCATCAAGTCTATTTTGAAAAGAACCGCATGAATGTGGTGCTAATATTTTTATTGTCTCGTCCATATTATCTATTTCTCCTACAAAAATAATAAATATTTTCAAGATTTACACTCTGCACTTAATGTTTCGTGCTTCTAACAAGAGCTACCAGAAAATAATAGCCTGCATTATAAATCCTTGCCCTGAGAGATGACGAAACTGGTTAGCAATGCCAGAGACACTGTCCACTATTTGGATGTAGTCCGTTTTTATGCGGTTTCATTATTTGTAATGCCAGTTTCGTTTAAATACAAGGATAGTGTGTGTATTTATGATAACAAAAAGTAAATCCGTAATCCATGTCGGAGAGACTATAAAGGCATGGCCTGACCATGGGCTGAAACGCTTGACCTATAAAGGGCAAAGACAGCAGGTAAAGAATGGACAATAGGGAGTTGTTGCGTGCAGTTTGTTCCCTGTCTGAATATATAAAAAAAAGAAAAACCTGTGGGCTAGGCCCGCAGGTTTCAAACTCTCGAAAAATTTTGTAACTGAATTATTCAGCAGCAGGAGCCTCCTCAGCGGGAGCCTCTTCAGCAACTGCAGAATCAGCAGCAGAATCCTCAGCAGCAGAGTCAACAACAGCTGCGATTGAATCAGAATCAGCAACAGGAGCTTCCTGAGCAGCTTTGTTACCACAAGATGCGAAAGACATAGCTACAACAGCTACAAATACTAAAACTAACTTTTTCATTTTCTTCGTTTTTAAATGTAAAACAATTAATTGCTTATTAAAACCACTGCAAAGTTACAATGTTTTTGAATTAACCAACAAAAAAAAGAAAAAATTTTTCCACTTTTTTTGTAACTTTTTTGCACATCGCTGATAATCAGTTATTTATAAACACGCCTTTGAGTGTTGTTTTGGTAGATAGATATTACAAAATGAGGCAATTGTGAATATAAACTACGTTTTTCGTAACTTTGTATATTGAGAAGATGAGGATCAAATGAGAAAATCTCTTGAGAATAAAGCAACTACTTTCATTTCATTGGGTTGCAAACTTAATTTTGCGGAAAACTCGTCTGTGTGCGACAGGTTAGAAAAGTTGGGTGCACATAGAACCTTGCCAGGAGAGACAGCGGATATATGTATTATCAATACTTGTACGGTGACTGAAACGGCCAACCACAAGTCCCGTCAGGCAATCCATAAAGTCATTAGAGAGAATCCTCACGCCTTTGTTGTAGTTATGGGATGTTATGCTCAGACTCACTTCAAGACTTTATCGGAAATAGAAGGAGTGGATCTTGTTGTTGGTATGGAACAAAAGGGACAGGTTGTTGAACTTATTGAAGAGATGTTGGCTCAACATGAATCTGCCAGCCAGAACAGGATATTCCACACAGAACGCAAGGAGATTGTTTCCTTTGTTCCCTCTTGTTCCAGGGGAACACGGACACGTTATTTTCTCAAGATTCAAGACGGCTGTGATTATTTTTGTACCTATTGTGCCATTCCTTTTGCTCGTGGAAAAAGCAGGAACGGCAGTATTGCTTCTTTGGTTGAGCAGGCACAGCAGGTTGTCATGCAAGGTGGCAAGGAAATAGTTATTACCGGTGTCAATATCGGGGATTTCGGAAAAAGTACAAATGAGAATTTCTTTGATTTAATCAAGGCTTTTGATGAGATAGAAGGAATAGAACGGTATCGCATATCCTCGATAGAACCCAATCTGCTTACTAAAGAGATTATTGACTTTTGTGCACAGTCCAAGGCTTTTATGCCCCATTTCCACATTCCTCTCCAAAGTGGAAGCGATGAGGTTTTAAGATTGATGAACCGTCGGTATGACACAGGGCTTTTCAAGGAAAGAATCAATTATATCAGACAGGTTATGCCAGATGCTTTTATTGGTGTTGACATCATTGTGGGTACACGTGGAGAAACACCAAAGCTCTGGGAAGAGACCTATTCTTTTGCTCAGGAATTGGATGTGGCACAGTTTCATGTATTCAGTTACTCGGAAAGGCCTGGTACGGCAGCCCTACGGATTCCGTATGTTGTTGATGAGCAGGAGAAACACCACCGCAGCCAGTGTATGATACGTCTGTCAGAAGAAAAACATCGGAATTTCTACCAACGCTTTATAGGGACGGAGCGTATGGTGCTGACCGAACATTCCCACAGCAGGGCAAAAGGATTTACTGACAATTACATCAGGGTGGAAATACCAGAACTGGATGATAGGACTGAAGAGAGAGACAATCACTTGTTTAGGGTAAGATTAATGCGGTTTAATGCCGAAGGGGATGCGCTGACAGGACAGTTGAGCGGAGGATAACAGATTTATTCGATTTGGTTTGCTCGTCTGATTTTTTTTAGCAAACTTTGTAATTGATATACGTTGAGTATGCAGAAGAAGATAGCGGTTGTTATATTGAATTGGAATGGAGCGGAGATGATGCGCCGTTTTCTTCCTTCGGTCGTCGGTAACTCTGAAGAGGCTGAGATCGTCGTGGCTGACAATGGATCAGACGATGAATCAGTATCAATGCTGCATCAGGAATTTCCCGGTGTGCGTGTCATCGAACTGGGACATAATTATGGTTTTGCCGAAGGCTATAACAAAGCATTGGCACAGTTGGAATATCCCTACAGCGTATTGCTTAACTCTGATGTGGAGGTGACGCCTCACTGGCTTTCACCCATGTTTCAGTATATGGAGGAACATGAGGATGTGGTAGCCTGCCAACCAAAAATCAAGTCTGAGCGGCAGCGCAGTATGTTTGAGTATGCTGGAGCCTGTGGCGGCTATATGGATGCTCTGGGCTATCCTTTCTGCAGGGGTCGCATATTGAACACCGTAGAGGAAGACAAGGGACAGTATGACACTGTGGCACCGGTATTATGGGCTACAGGTGCAGCCTTGATGATTCGTACAGAAGTCTTTCGGCAGGTTGGAGGGCTTGACGGGCGTTTCTTTGCGCATATGGAAGAGATAGATTTGTGCTGGAGATTGAGAGGAAGAGGAATGAAAATTGTTTGTATACCTCAGTCTGTGGTTTATCATGTGGGTGGCGCAACGCTGGACAAGAGTAATCCCCGAAAGACGTTCCTGAATTTCCGGAACAATCTGCTGATGATTTATAAGAACACGCCATCAGACAGGCTTGACAAGGTCTTGAAGTGGAGATGGATATTGGACCACATCGCCATGCTTCAAATGTTGCTGACAGGAAAACGGAGAGACGCACAGGCAGTATGTAAGGCCCGAAGGGAGTTCCAGCGGATGAAGCCGGACTTCTTTGCTTCTCGTCAGGAGAATATGCAGGCTATTGTGTGTCAGCAGATGCCCGAGATGATATCCGGGAGTATATTGTGGCAGTATTATGTCAAGCGTAGACATCGCTATTCACAAATCAAGAAGGAATGAAAATCTTAAACATTATAATAAAATGAGAATCATTGTTTTTATTTTTCTTGTTGTTTCAGCAACAGCAGGATGGGCGCAGGGAATTGCACCTTATCTGGATGACAGTAAACCAATAGAGGAGAGGGTGGAGGATGCTCTCTCACGTATGACTTTGGCAGAGAAGATAGCTGTTATACATGCGCAAAGTAAGTTTTCAAGTCCTGGTGTAAAGCGTCTGGGCATTCCTGAATACTGGATGTCGGACGGTCCTCATGGTGTACGCCCGGAAACTATGTGGGATGCTTGGGACCAGGCAGGGTGGAGCAACGATTCTGTGGTAGCTTTCCCGGCGCTGACATGTCTGGCTGCGACATGGAATCCCGAGGTAGCTGAGGAATATGGCAATGCTGTGGCTGAGGAAGCTCTTTACAGAAAAAAGAATATGATGCTCGGTCCTGGCGTGAATATATTCCGTACCCCACTGAATGGGCGTAATTTTGAGTACATGGGTGAGGACCCCTATCTTGCAAGCCGTCTGGCTGTACCTTATATCAAAGGTCTTCAGAAAAATGGCGTGTCTGCCTGTGTAAAACACTTCTGCCTGAATAATAATGAGATAAACCGCCATACAACAAATGTGATTCTCAGTGAACGTGCTCTTCACGAGATATATCTTCCTGCTTTCAAGGCTGCGGTACAGGAGGCGCATACATGGGGTATTATGGGTTCTTATAATCTGTGGAAGAATCACCACAACTGTCATAACCCGTTCTTGCTGAATGATATTCTGAAGAGAGAGTGGAAATACGATGGCGTTGTCGTGTCGGACTGGGGTGGGGCCCATGATACGGATGAATCCATCAAATACGGTCTTGACATGGAATATGGAACGCATACCGACGGAATGGATATGAATGTGGCAAATGATTATGAGAAATACTATCTTGCCAAGCCTTACAGGGATGCTATTGTTTCAAGGAGGTTTGGAATGAAGGAACTGAACGAGAAGGTCCGCCGGGTTCTCCGTCTGTTCTTTAGGACAAGCATGAACCGCAACAAAGGTTTCGGTTCTCTCTGTTCGGAGGCTCATTATGCTACAGCCCGAAAGATAGGAGAAGAAGGGGTTGTGTTGCTTCAGAACAACAACAATATTCTTCCTGTCAATACGGATAAGGTGAAAAAGATACTTGTAGTCGGCGAAAATGCCATCAAGATGATGACTATTGGTGGTGGCAGTTCAAAACTGAAAGCCCAGAATGAGGAATCTCCTCTGGAAGGTGTCCGCTCCAGGTTCGGCAAGACTGCCACTGTGGATTTTGCCAGGGGCTATACCAGTATTGTCAATGGTTCCGGTGGCATTATAAGTGAGCAGACACGTGTGATTAAAGGCGTGGATATGAAGGAGAAACGCTCCAATGAGGTGTTGCGTCAGGAGGCTGTGGAGAAAGCTAAGGCTGCTGATTTGGTTCTGTTCTTCGGCGGCCTTAACAAGCACCGCCATCAGGATACAGAGAACTCCGACCGCAAAGATTATGAGCTGCCATACAATCAGAATGAACTTGTGGAGGCTCTCTTGCAGGTGAATAAGAATATTGTCTTTGTGAACATTAGCGGCAACTGTATGGCATTGCCTTGGGCAAAACGCGTCCCGGCTATTCTTCAGGCATGGTATCTGGGAAGTGAGTCTGGAAAAATTATAGCCTCTGTCCTTGCCGGTGATGTAAACCCAAGTGGGAAACTGCCTTACACCTGGGGTCAGAAACTGACAGACTATGGCGCTCATGCGCTTAATGCCTATCCCGGTGTTAAACGCCCCACTCAGGATATTTACGATGAGGAGTATAAGGAAGACATCTACGTTGGCTACAGATGGATTGATAAGGAAAAAGTTAAACCGCTTTTTTCCTTTGGTCATGGTTTGAGCTATACGACGTTCAAGATGGGTAAAGTAATTGCTGACAAGAATGAGATGACCGAGAATGGCAGTATTACCTTCACGGTTAATGTCAGAAATACAGGAAAAGTCGCAGGTGCCGAGGTCGTCCAGTTGTATATAAGTGATTTGCAGTCTTCTGTAAACCGTCCGTTGAAGGAACTGAAAGGTTTCAAGAAAGTATTCCTACAGCCAGGCGAAAGCAAGGATGTGACCATTACAATTGACAAATCTGCCCTGAGCTTCTACGATGAAAGGTTGCATGACTGGACGGCGGAACCTGGTGAATTTGAGGCTCTTGTGGGGAATGCTGCTGACAATATTGTGGCCAAGACGAAGTTCAGGCTTAACTAAAAGTGGTTTCAGGTCATGGACATGTTGAAGCCAGCCTTATATCTTATTCCTGTTACCCTGGGGGATTCTTCCTTAGGGAGAGTTCTTCCAGAGTACAACAGGGAAGTCATTTTGGGTATTAGCCATTTTATTGTCGAGGAGGTGCGAACAGCTCGTCGTTTCTTGAAACAGGTAGAAAAGGGCATTGATATAGATAGGCTTACTTTCTACCCGATGGGCAAACATGCTGACGAAGCTGCTTTCCGCAAATACCTTGAGCCACTTGTAAAAGGGGAGCCTGTAGGTGTTATCTCTGAGGCTGGATGTCCTGCTATTGCTGATCCTGGTGCACAGATAGTGGCAATAGCACACCAAATGAATCTTCCTGTAGTGCCACTGGTGGGGCCTTCCTCTATCTTACTGGCATTGATGGCCTCGGGTTTCAATGGGCAGTGTTTTGCCTTTCATGGTTATCTGCCTATAGATGTCTCTGCAAGAGCCTCTGCAATAAAGAAAATGGAAGAACAGATCAGAATAAAGAAGCAAACCCAGATATTTATAGAGACACCTTATCGAAATGAGCAACTGTTTGGAGAACTGTTGAAGACTTGTCATGACAACACCATGTTATGTGTTGCCTCTGGTATTACATGTCCTGAGGAATATATACACACACATACCATTCGGGAATGGAGGAAAAAAACTGCCCCAGCCTTATGCAAAATACCAACGATATTCCTCCTTTACTGACAGATTTCAGACATAAAATCAGTGACGTTTTTAAGGCTCAGGCAGGAAATACAGTAATAAGTACTCACGGAGTAAAAGGAATTTTGTAAGCGTTTCTTGTGCCAAAGATAGGAAATGGCGAGAGGAACTTCATTATCATGACTGGAGATATGGTGTGTTTTTCTCTTATATTACAGAAATATAAGCAATCTCCATAGATAACAGCTACTGAAAAATTTTGCCTATATAATCTCTATATATAATAATGTATACATATTTAAATATATAGAGAAAATTTCCATTGATTGTTTTTTGTGAGAAGATATAAAGATTAGAGAGGCACAAGTAAAGAATGAATGACACCCTTTAACAGGCTTTCTATCTGACTTCACGAGAAGGTAATCAGCGAAGATGCAAATTTTGTTTTTTTTTAAACATTGCAACGAGAAAAGACGGGGAAAAAAGCCGCATTTTGGGCTTTTTAATTGTTAAAAAAAAATAATTATATCTTTTTTTCCTTTTTTTGACGATGTGAATTGGTAATATTTATTAAATTTGTAGCATTCTATGTACTGTCTATATGTGAATGTTATAAAAAAAATAAAATAATAATTAAAATTATGTGTATGAGAAACCGTTTATTCAATTTTGGCAAAACACTTGCTGTAGCATTATGTGTTATGTCAATGGGCGGATTGGTGAACTCCTGTACTGATGACTATGACCTGCCGGACAAAACACCGGAATGGTTGGGTTCAAGTATCTATAATTACTTGGAACAGAAAGGGAATTACACCAATACAATTAAATTGATTGATGATTTGGATTATGCGGAAGTATTGGCTAAGACAGGTAGTAAGACGCTGTTTGTGGCTAATGATGACGCATATAACCGATTCTATCAAAACAATCAATGGGGAGTTAGGCGTTATGAGGATTTGACTTATAACATGAAGAAGATGTTGCTTTACGGAGCTATGTTGGATAATGCATACTTGCTTGAGATGCTGCCCAACTTGTCAAGTACATCAACCTCTTCAGGTCAAAATGCGGATGGTTCGTATGTGACAAGAAATGTTACTATGAAGCATACTACATCTGCTTCTGCGACTGACTCAATTGTTCATTATCAGCCTGGTGATCCTGCGATTCCTTCTTCTGCTAATCCTGACGAGAAGGATGAGTGGGCTCGTTTTAAGACTGGAGGCAGAGACCTTTATCTGGCATTAGATGCCACTGTTCCAATGCTTTCCCACTGGATCGATGGTCACATGGGACAGAATGGTATTACAGATGGAGACTTTGAGGTATTCATGGGCAAGAGTCGTACAGCAGGTGACGCTTTCGTGAATGCAAGTAAGATAGTTGAGCAGGATATTACATGTCAAAATGGTTATCTGAATGTGGTTGACGAAGTGATGACCCCACTAAGCTGTATGGCTGAAAAGATGCGTATTAATGGCTTGACCAACGTGTTCAGTCACATGCTTGACCGCTTTAGTGCTCCATATTATAACAGTACCTTGACTACAGCTTACTCTCAGTTGTATCCCGAGGTAGACTCTGTATTTGAGAAGCGTTATTACAGCCAGTGGACCCACTCTTTTGATACCAATGCTGGTAAGACAAACTATTTTGCACCGAGTGATCATAATAATACTCACTCAATGCCTTACTTGTTGTTTGACCCGGGATGGAACCTCTATTATCCTAGCTCATACAAAGCATCATATGCCAGTGGTACCGCACGTGATTTCGGTGCTATCTTTGCACCAACAGATGATGCCATCTTGAATTATTTCAAAAATGGTGGTGGTAAATTCTTGGCAGAGCGTTATTTCTTGGTTCGCCCAGAGCAATTGACTATGGATAACCTGAGTGTCAATATCGATCAGATTCCGTTGGATGTAATCCAGCATTTGACAAACAACTTAATGAAATATTCTTTCATTGCGTCTGTTCCGAGCAAGTACTTGTCGATAGAGAATGACGCTCATGACATTATGTTTGCTGACTGTGAGACTCTGGATGACTTCAAAGAGCTTATCGATACAGCGTATGTGTCCTCTAACGGTGTTATCTATGTTGTGAACAAGGTATATACTCCAGCAGCATATGCTTGCGTAGCTGCTCCTGCTATATACAATGATTCAACTTCTCTCATGTACTGGTCACTCTATATTGATGAGAAGCATTCTAATGATCCTTCCATGGCTCCTATCGGTGCATTTATGTCAGTCTTCTTGAAGGCGATGAACTCTACGTTCACACTTTTCTTGCCGACTGATCAAGCTTTTACAAAATTCTATGATCCTGTGTCTCTGCTGTTTGCTCAGCCTTACGCTTTGAATATGACTCAGGATAAAGGTAAGTTAACAATTTTGGCTTCTGCATACCGTTATGATCCTAATACTTACCAACTTACAGACAAGTTGTCGAAAGCTATCAATAGTGACCAGTGCTATAACCGTGTTAAGAATATCATGGATGCTCATTTGATTATTCACGACAACGACTATGACCCATATTGTATTACTCCTGGTCAGGAATGGTTTGTGTCTCGTGAGGGCTCTCCTATTAAGGTTATAGGTTGTACCAACAATAAGGTTCCTTTCCAGATTCAGGGAGGACTTCAGATTGAGCGTGGCAGAAAAATCAATATATCAAGAGTTTATGACCAGACACGTGAGACCAATGGTTACGGAAATGGTATGGCTTACATTATTAACGAATTGATTCAGGATGCAGAGAGAAGTACATATAAGATTCTCTCGGATAACCATGATGAGAATTCTCCGTATCGTAAGTTCTTTGAATTGTGTAATATTGATGATGATGTTGTTGCTGATGCATTCAATTTCTCTACTGCTGCAGGTATGTCTAAAGACCAGATAGCTCAGAACATAGACAGATATTCAATCTTCACAACTTATCACAAGACTTGTGCTGATTATCTGGTGAGAATGTTCAGTAACTATCATTATACGGTTTATGCTCCTTCTAACAGTGCTATAGACGAGGCTATACAGAAAGGCTTGCCTACATGGGATACTATCGCTGCATATATTCAAAGTCAGAAAGATACTATCGCATTGTATGTAGACTCTCTGAAAGACTCAACATTCGACGAGGATGCCTTTACGGAACAATATCGTCTGAAGGCTCAGGCAATGGTAACATGTATTATTAATTTCGTAAGATATCATTTCGCCGATCAGTCTATCTTCGCAGATAATATCAGCATGCCAAATCTTGTTCAGGAGACTACAGCTGTCAATCAAAAGACTAATAGAAGTTTCTCATTGAATGTAGAACGTCCTGGAGGTCATCAACTCGTGCTTAAAGACTTGGCGGGTAATACACGCAATATTGTCTCAGGTGGTGTTGACGGAGTCAACTTTAATGTTTGCAGTAGTGAGTTGGATTGTAACAATAACTTTAGTGTAACAACTTCTGCTCCTACTCCTAAGGCTCTTGCAGAGAAGATGGTGTCAACATCTTATGCAGTGATACATCAAATTGATGGCTACTTGGATTTTGAAAAAGAACATGCAGGTGGTAATTTCCGCTTTGATTCTGGTTGGGCAACAGCTGGTGCGGCAAAGAAATATCTTGCTAAATATGGAATTAAATAAAAATGAATAATATGAAAAAGATAAAGTATCTATTATTCCTTATACTGTGCCTCAGCTGTTCCTTAACATACGCACAGAAAAGAATTTCAGGACACGTTTGGAATGCTAAGGACGGTCCTATTATGATGGCTAATGTCATTGAGATTGATGAGAATAATCGTATTCAAGCCTCAACGACCACTGATATGAGCGGTAATTTTACCCTCGCTATAAAGAATCCTAATGATGTGTTGAAGGTTTATTTCTTCGGCTATCGTCCGTGGGAGAGAAAGATTGGTACGCAAACAGTTTTCAAGATAGAATTGCAGACAAATACACGTACCATTAAAGAGGTTAAGGTTACTGGTAGAAAAATGACCCAGTCAAATGGTCTCTCCATTCCAGAGCGTGAGGTTTCTGTCGCAACTCAGAAACTTGATATGGACGAGATGGAAGGTCTTTCCTTTGAATCTGCTGACCAGGCACTGCAGGGTCAAATCGCCGGTTTGGATGTTGTGGCCAACTCTGGTAACCTTGGTTCTGGTATGAGTATGCGTGTTCGTGGTGTATCTACGATTAGTGGTAACCAGGAGCCTCTGATTGTTGTTGATGGACATATCCTTGAAAACTATGAGTCTACTGATGTGGATTTGCAAGATATGGACAACAACGAGCAGTTCGCAAACTTGTTGAATGTGAACGTGGAAGATATCAAGTCTATCGAAGTTAAAAAGGATGCAGGTTCTTGTGCCATCTGGGGTTCAAGAGGTGCTAACGGTGTTATCGAAATCACAACACGTCGTGGTGTGAGAGGTAAGACCCGTGTATCCGGCAACTACTATTTCACAGGAAGCTGGCAGCCGAAGGGTATGAATATGCTCAATGGTGACGGCTACACCATGATGTTGAAGGAAGCATACTTTAATCCTAAGCAGAGTGACTTGACATCCAACATGGTTGAGTTGAACTACAACAGAAGCCGTACGATGTACTATGCGAACTTCAACAAGAATACTGATTGGGTTGACGAAGTAACTCAATTCGGTCAGTCCCACAAGTATTATGTTAGTGTGACGGGTGGTGGTGATCAGGCTACATTCCGTATCTCAGGTGGTTATGACCATGAGACAGGTACTATTATTAAGCAGGTGCTGAATCGTTTGAGTACTCGTATGGTATTGGATTACAAAGTTTCTGATCGTATTACCTTCAGTTCTAACTTCGCTTTGACATATACCAAGAATAACCAGAACTACGCTAATATTCTGGCAAAAGCTTACAATGCGATGCCTAATATGGCTGTAAATCGTTGGGAGTATGATCCTTATAGCGATTCTTATTATGATACGGGTGAGTATTATAAATTGTATCCGCGCGGTACCGAAGCAAGCAGGCTTACTGGTACAGTGGATGGAACCACATCATACTACTTGAATGATATGATTGGCAACGGTAACCCTGTTGCCATTGCCAATCTGTCTTGGAAACACATTAGTGATTACAGTATTTCCCCGCAATTTGAGTTAGAGTATAAATTGATGGGCAAGGACAATACCAAGACCCAGTTGAACTATAAAGGTGAGGTTTACATGTCCTCTAAGACAACAGGAACTGATACATATTATCCAGGTGAATTGACCACAGCAACATGGTCTTCTAATATTAACCTTGCAAGTAACATTGAGAAGCACCAGTTGTCTTTCAGCACGATTCATCAATTAGTATTCATCCCTCTGTTGCCGAAGGATCATTCCTTCCAGATTCTGGGACGTGGTGAGATAAAGACAAGTACAAGTAATACACAGACGATGTATTCTTCTGGTTTGGTTGGAGGAATTACCGATCCTACAGTTGATGGTTATCTTTACAATAGTGAGACGGGTACCTCTACATCCAAGAGCCATGATGCCAACCTGACGGCGTCATTCCACTATGCTTATAAGTCTAAGTATGTATTGGATGGTACTCTCCGTGCCGATGGTTCTGCCAACTTTGGTAAGGATAAGCGCTGGGGTTACTTCCCATCTCTGTCAGCTCGTTGGAACATCAGTGATGAATATTTCTTCCGTCCATTGAAGAAATACATTAGCATGTTCTCATTCGCTCCAGGTTGGGGTATGACGGGTAACAGCCCTTCAACTAACTCCATTATGTTCAATAAGTATTCCCAGGGTAATTCCTATGGTTCGCATTCTACAATCTATCCTGCCAACTTACGTCTTACTGATGTTCGCTGGGAGAAGACAAGTTCTTGGAACTTAGGTTTCAACGTGAACTTCCTGGAGGATCTGGCTTGCTTCAATTTCAATATATATAGAAAGCATACCACTGACTTGCTTCAGAAGAGCGTTTCTATCCCGACTTCTACAGGTTATTCTTCTCTTGACTACAAGAATGTAGGTACAATGGATAACTACGGATGGGATTTGAATGCATATACCAAGCCTATATTTAAGATAGGTAAATTCTCCATGAAACTTAAGTTCAACGCTGCCCAGAACCGCAACCGCATCAAGGAAATGGATGCCAGCGTTCTCGCAGGTCTGAACGGAGACTTTACTTATAAGAATGCTACTGCCAGCAAATCAGGTGGCCCTGGAAACTATGAGGGTTACTTGAGCCGTGTTCAGGTGGGTAATGCCTTGTACTCAATCTATGGTTTCCGCTATCTGGGTGTTTATCGTTATGACTATGATCACTGCGGTTACTTCCCTGACTATAGCGATGGAACGCCTAATGTTAAGAATACCATGTATGGTTCCAATACTGCCGCTGCTGCAGCAGCAAGAGGTGAGAATGCAACAACTCCTGTTGCTCGTGATGCTAACGGCAATATCATATATGATGGCGAAGGCTATCCTCTCCGTATGTACTTTAATTATGGTGCAACTAACTATCAGTTCAGCGGTGGTGATGCCATTTATGAAGATATCAACCATGATGGTCAAATTAATGAGATGGATATAGTCTATCTGGGTAACTCCAATCCTACTTTCAATGGTGGTTTCGGTGTTGACTTTACCTATGGAAAATGGACTTTGAAGACATCATTCAATATCCGCCTTGGTGCCAAGATTGTGAACCTCGCTCGTATGGCCGCTGAGGATATGCGTACCAATAAGAACCAGAGCCGTGCCGTTAGTTGGAGATGGCGTAAGAATGGCGACATAACAGAGATACCAAGAGCATTGAGTTCTAATATCGTTGCCTCTTATAACGCTCTTCCAAGTAGCCGTTACGTTGAGAATTCTGATTATATTAGATTGCAGTATATGCAGTTGACCTATACTTTCGACAAGAAACTTATCAAGAAGTTTGGTTGTAGCAGTCTGAAGTTGTCTGCTTCTGCTAACAACTTGTTCTTCTTTACAAAGTATAGCGGTGTAGATCCTGAGCACTCCGCAAGTGGATATAATCCTGCTTACGATACATCTCAGACACCGAGATCCCGTTCCATTACGTTTAGTTTGAATGTGTCTTTCTAAAATTATAGAGAATACTGTTATGAAAAAAAATATTATTTATAATAAAGTAATTATTCCGGCTTTTGTGGCCGTGATTGGCTTGTTGTCATCTTGTAGTGCATTTGATGGCTTCTTGACAGTTTATCCAACAAACCAGATCACTGGTGAGAAATTTTGGGAAGATAAAAATGACCTCGAGAATGTTCTCTTTGCCTGCTATCGTCAGATGGCCACAGAGGCTTTTGCTGAACGAATGATTGCGTGGGGTGAATTAAAGTCTGATAACTTTGATTTGGCAACTACCAGCAATGAAAACCTCGTGAATTTAATGACGGCGAATCTGTTGCCGATTAACTCATGGTTTAGCTGGGCTTCATTCTACAAACTGATTGGCTATTGCAATCTTACTTTAGCCAAGGGTCCTGAGGTCCTTGCCAGAGATAACAGTTTTACTGAGTCCGACTGGCTGCCTATCCAGGCAGAGTTGGTAGGAATGCGTGCGCTGGCTTACTTCTATCTTGTAAGAGCCTTCCGCGATGTACCGTTTGTCATTAAATCTAATGATACCAGTGTTGGTGCGACAGACCCGGTTCCCCAAACGGCTTCCGAGGCTATTTTGAGTTTCTTGATTAATGACCTTGAGGCAATCAAGGATAATGGTATGACCAACTATGGTAATGATGCTGACAACCACGGTCGTTTCACAAAGAATGCCTTGTATACGTTGCTTGCTGATATCTATTTGTGGAGAGCAGCCAAGAATTCTTCTCCTGATTCTATCGCTGTTTACGGTGAACAATGGAAGAATGACTATGCAAAGTGTGTAGAGTGCTGCGATTATGTTATCAATGCCATGAATTATAAGATGAATGAAGAAGGTGTTAAGCATTATGGCAAGAATGACGGTTATATGCCGGAACTGCCTTTAATGACTATGGAAACCCGTTCTACTTCGTATGAAACTTATAATTCAATATTTGGAGACAAAAATAGTCATGAAAGTATTTTTGAGGTACAATATGGTACCAATGCTAATGCTAATGCTGCTGTTGACTATTTCTATGGTGGTTGGAAGAACGGTTCCTTTAACAGTGGTATGATAAAGCGCTCTATGGTGTTTGAAGAGGTCTCAACTGATGTCGTAGAAGCTTATGACGTATCATTCTATAAGTCTGATTACCGTCTGGGCTCATCATTCTATTACTCCACGAGTCAGAGTGGAACGACAATCCCTACGAGTATTGTGAAGTATAGCGCAAAATCAATCACTGTCAGTTCCTCTGCATCAACAAGAGATGACATGACTACAAGAAGATGTTTTACCTATAATTCATATCGCAACCGAGACAATATTGATGCAAACTGGATTGTCTATAGAGCGTCTGATCCTATCCTGATGAAAGCTGAGGCGCTGGTAGCCCAGGGTCATTTAGGTGGTGGTTTTGATTTGGCTCATGCTGTATTTCTCCGCTCAAATCCTACTATGCAGGCTACAAAGGACATTCGCCCAGGAGCTTATTCCCAACAAGATGATATGATGGATTTTATTTTCAGAGAGCGTCAGAGAGAATTTATCGGAGAGGGTAAGCGTTGGTTTGACCTTGTTCGTATGGCATACCAGAAAGGTGAGACATCTGCGATGTTAAATCTGTTGGTTCGTAAATTTGCCGGTGGTGCTAATGCCGTAAAAGCAAAGATGGCTACAATGAATTCATTGTTTAATCCTGTTTACAGAGAAGAGATAAAGGTTAATCCTGCACTCGTTCAAAATCCCGCCTGGGAAGATGATAGGACTTCAACAAGAAAATAATTTTAGTTCATTTGAGTTTTTTAATTTAACAAGATTAAAATATAATGATTATGAATAAAAAATATAATAAATGGTTGTTTGGAGGATTGTTAGGCTTTCTGGCAATTTTCAGCATATCGTCTTGTTCTGATGATCATTTTGATGTCGGAACTATGACTGAGGCCAAGGGTACCTTGTGGGATAATATCATTGCAA
Source organism: uncultured Prevotellaceae bacterium (assembly GCA_900318305.1). Taxonomy (GTDB): domain Bacteria; phylum Bacteroidota; class Bacteroidia; order Bacteroidales; family Bacteroidaceae; genus UBA6382. Next base: position 19,933 of record ONKB01000034.1, read on the forward strand.
CACAGAAATGTGACAGCTTTGCTCTCATCCTGCAGAAGACTTTGGTTAATAAGAAGGATTATGGTATTCCTGCAACACTGACTTATGAAGAGTTGCTTAAATCCAATCGTGTGCTTACGGTATGGGCTCCATCTGACGGGACCTATAATGCCCAGAAATGGCTGGACTTGCTGGAAGCAGGTGACAACGAGAAGGTAGAACAACAGTTTGTTGCCAACCATATTGCATACTTTAATTACAACGGAAGTTTCCCTGAGGTACAGCAAGTTCTGATGGCAAACCAAAAGTATGCAGAATACGACAATACTGTTACCCCGAATACTTTCCAGAAGTTGGAGATATCCAACGACTTTAAGAATGTTCCTGCTACCAATGGTACATTCCATCTGTTGAAAGGCGGTTCTTCTCCTTTCCTGCCTAATCTTCGCGAGATTCTGGCTGAATATCCTGAGTTGAGCAATATGTATCAATATATTGAAAGCCGTGATACGGTGTATTTCAATGAGAATGCCAGTACAATAGGTACAGCAATTGATGGTGTTGTTCATTATGTAGACTCGGTTTTCAACGAGTACAATTTGGTATATCCGACTATTGCAGAAGATGAAGATTCTTGTTGCGCAGCGATATTGCCGTCTAATAACGCTTGGAATCAGGCTATTGCCGAGATTCAGCCTCATTACAAATACAAAGACAGGTATTATTATCTTACCGCATCTTCTACGTCTGTACTGAGTACTGACTCTATTCCCGTTGACTCTTTGACGGATGTCAGAACCATTACGGCAATATTGAACAATGCGTTCTATAGTTTGGATGAGCAGCCTGGCTTTAACGTGAAAGACGCTAGCGTTGAGACAGTGGGAGATTTCTTCCGCACATGTGACTCTTTGATGTCTAAAACATATTACAAGAATTCGTATAAATATCATCAGCATGCTACAGGTGATCTTGTAAGTTGCCGCGACCTTGCAGAGGGTAAAGATCCTATTAAGGCAAGTAACGGTTATGTATTTATTACAGATAACTTTAATTTCAAATCTCCTAACTCCTGGAAGTTTGACATTGAGATAGAAGGAGAACATTCTTATTATATTCAGGAAAATCCTCAGTTCTCTTCCAACTATTCCTCACATGATGTGCTGACGGTTACCCCGACTACACAGAATCCATATGCTTTAGGTGTAATCAGTGACAGCAGGTATATGGATTTTATACCTCAGCGTTCTACTTCCAAGATTGTAGCGTCATATAATCTGCCGAATGTGTTGTCAGGCAAATATGACATATATGTCGTTATGGTTCCGGAGAATATGTTGGATTCCTTGAATACAACTCCAAAGAGAAGTGCATTTACTGCGACAATTAATTCAAATTTCACGCCGAGTCCCAGAGATGTTACCAAAATGAGCATTGGCGCATCCCAGACGACTGCTACTTTGTACTCAGATCCTACTAAGGTTGATACAATTCTTTTGTTTGAGGATTATGAGTTCCCGATATGTTATTATGGCATCTCAGGTGCTGCACCTATCCTTCAGTTCAATTCTCAATTTAAGACTGCGTGGCAGAAAACAACAACTCCGCATCTTTACATTGACAAGATTATTCTGAAATCTAAGGATGAATAATGCCAATTAACTTTTAAAATTGACAAAGATGAAAAATATAAATAAGAATTATTTTTTAGCTAAGGTCTTGGGCTTGGGCTTCTGTATGTTCTTTTATACAGGCTTGATATCTTCATATGCTCAAGATGATGCCACAGAAGAGGAAGAGGAGGTCGCTGTTGTGAAAAGACAGCCTGTCAAGGAGAATCTTCCCAAATATGAGATGAAAGAAGTTAGTGGGCAAGTCATCGACGCTGCGACAAAGAAGCCGTTGAGTGGTGTACGTATTGAGACTCTGGATGATGCACGTTTCTCTGCGATGACAGAAGAGGATGGCTGCTATAAATTCTCAGTTCCTGTTTTCACTACTTCATTGTTTATATCCTCACCAGATTATAATCCTGTACAGATTGTAGTCCAGGATAAGAGTCAGGTTACAAAGCTGTATAGCTCTGCGTTTACTTCGTACTATAAGAATGGTACAGAAATTTTCACCAACAAGCAAGTTTATATTCAGGATGCTTCCTCAATAACAGCGGAGAATGAGATAGAAAACTTGTTAGAGGGTAATGTCCGTACGATTAGTCGTGGCGGCTTCCCTGGTATAGGTGCCAATATGATGGTGAATGGTATAACGACTTTGAATACAACGTCTCAACCGCTTGTTGTTGTGGATGGTGTAATCTGGGATATGCAGTATGATCGTACGACTCAGCATACAGGTTTCCTGAATAATGTGTTCAGCACACTTGATGTTGAGGATATCGAATCTATAAAGGTGTGGAATACTGGAACGTCTATCTATGGTGCCAAGGGTGCTAATGGCGTGATAGAGATTACTACTAAACGAGGTCGTAATCGTGCCACAAAAATCCAAGTGCGTCTGTATGGTGGTTTTGAGACAAAACCATCTACCATGAAGGTGATGGACGGAAATCAGTTCCGTAACTACATGACAGATATTCTTGGAACATACGAGCCTGCAAGTGGTTCTTCAGTAGCCAGTGCCCTTGCACGTATCTCCCGTCAGTCTTTCATGAATGAAGACCCGAATTACACTTATTATGATTTGTACCATAATAATACTAATTGGCAGAAAGACCTGTATAGGAATGCTTTTACACAGAACTACAGGGTGAATGTACAGGGTGGTGACGATGTTGCGTTGTATGGTTTGTCTTTGGGCTATACAAAATCTAATGCTACCTTGAAGACCAATTCCTTTGATCGCCTCAACATCAGGTTTAATACAGATATTGAAATGTTCCGTAAGGTTTTTGCCTCGTTTGATATTTCTTATGCCCGTAACACAAACTATGTCATGGATAACGGCTGGGGTGAAGACTATGGCGCAGCTAATATCTCGTCACCTAATGTGTTGGGTACTCTTATTTCTCCGATGATCAGCAAGTATAAGCATGTAGTTTACTGGGATGAGGCTAATCAAATGAATAGGATGTATCAGGATCCTAAAGTATATTCTGGCAAGAACTATTCTGACAACGAGAATCCTTTCCGTTTCTCAACCCAATATGGAACGGATGCTCTTGCTAATCCATATTGGATTCTTAATAATGGTGAGGGTGACAATAAGAATTATCAGGAGCAGACTCAGTTTACCTTGAATTTCAATCCTCGTTATGAGATTAATAAGTATTTCACCCTTGGTGACCGTTTCAGTTATATACTGAATAGTACGAGTGAGAAATATTACTTGCCTTGGGATGGAACTCCAAGTAAGTTTGTTGAGGGTCTGGGTACTATCCGTAGTGCTGTTCGTTCTCAGTCCAGTACTGAAAATGAGATTTCAAATAATCTGTACCTCTCTTTCAAGAAAAACTTCGGTGCTCATAATTTGAAAGCGCTTGCTGGTTTCCGCCTGAATTCTTTCAGTTATTCTGACAGTTATTTGAGTGGTTATAATAACCAGAACGATAAGATGCCTAATATGAGTTTGTCTTTGGCATATCTGACTTATGGTGGTGCCAATGACAAGTGGATAGATTTGTCATATTATCTGAATGCCGGTTACAACTATAAGAACCGTTATTTCCTCAATGCTGGTGTATCTTCACAGGCTTCTTCCCGTTTCGGTAAGAATACCAAGGAAGGTATTAAGCTGTTTGGTGTGAAGTGGGGTATCTTCCCCTCAGCACAAGCCGCATGGTTAATCTCTTCTGAGCCTTGGTTCAAGTCAGACTTTGTTAATTATATGAAACTGTCTGCAGGTTATGAGGAGACGGGTAATGATAATATTGACTATTATGCATCCCGTACCTATTTTGAGAATATTACATTCTTCAATAAAGCTACTGCTTTGCGTCTGGCCAACATCGCCAGTTCTACAATCCAGTGGGAGACTACTCGCCGCTTCAATGTAGGATTAGAGACCAGTCTGTTTGATAACCGCGTAACAGTTGGCGCAAATGTATTCTGGAGCAATACGTCCAATCTGTTGTCTCTGCAGAATCTGAACTATATTACAGGTCTTCCTACGATATGGGGTAATGGTGGCAAATTGTCCAACCAAGGTGTTAACATCAATGTTACAGGTATTCTGTTGAACCACAAGAATTTCAAATGGGAGGCAGGATTCAGCGTTGGTCATTATAATAATAAAATCAAACAGCTGAAGACGGAAGGTTTAGATCTCTACAACCTTGATGCCAATGGATTAAAGAATGGTATTTATAAGACAATAGACGGCTATACATCTTCTGTTTATGGTGACAACAATGTTCTCACTGCAGTCGGGAATGCCGCTGGTGTATTCTATGGATATGCAACCGACGGAATCTTCCAGACAGACCAGGAGGCAAGTACAGCTGGTGCTTATGGATATTTGAGATATCCTACAGGTTATACAGGTGATCCTTACCGCAACTTCAAGGCCGGTGATGTTCATTTCATTGATCAGAATAATGATGGATGGATTTCTGAGGCAGATATGGTTCAGATAGGTGATCCTAATCCAGATATCTATGGTAGTTTCTATACCAAGTTCAACTGGAAACAGTTTACTTTGGATGTGATATTTAAGTATTCTTTAGGAAATGATATCTACAATTATCAGCGTTCACAGCTTGAGAGGGGTAATAATTTATGGAATCAATCAAAAGCATTGTGTAATCGCTGGTCATACGATGGGCAACCTACAAACATTCCTCGTGCAGTGTTGCCGGTAAGTTCTCAGTGGGTAAATAACGAGCGTTTCTCTGACCGTTGGATTGAAGACGGGTCTTATCTCAAGATGAAGAAAGTTCGCTTGACTTATAAATTACCTCTGACTCTTTCTTGGTTACAAGGTTTGACAATCTGGGGTGAAGCCAATAATGTATTTACTTTGACTAAATACCATGGCATTGATCCTGAAGTATCTTGCTCAAATCATGTATTATATCAGGGCGTTGATACCGGTATGCTTCCACAATCCAGAAGCTTTAACTTCGGTGTTACTATTAACTTGTAAAAAAGTAATGCAATGAATATTAAAAAATCTTTTATAGCTCTATTGATTTCTATCTTGAGTTTCGGTTTCTTCAGTTCTTCTTGTTCTGATATGTTGGAACCCAATATGGATCGTTATTCAGAGAATTTTGCTCAGGATAGTGTATACTCTGCCTTTGGTATCTTGATGAGTATTCAGAATGTGGCAGAACGTAGTATCATACTTGATGCGGCACGAAGTGATTTGGTCACTACAGGTACCTATACTACCGACTCCATTATGGAAATCGTAAACTTTGAGGATCCGGAAGATGGTACGAATGCCTTGCTGAATGTAGCAGACTATTACCATATAGTCAACTCTTGTAACCAATATCTGGCTAAGGTTGATACCGTGTCGACAAAAGATGGTTACGCCGAGATGAAGCGTGAGTACGCTGCAATAGTTATGATTCGCTCTTGGGCTTATCTACAGTTGATAAATGTCTATGGTACGGTTCCTTATATCACAGAACCGATTTCCAGTGTTGATGATGCTGACAGACTGATGGCTTCCAGTCCGAAAATTTCCAAGGACAATGTCATTTCCCTGTTTGCCAGTTCCGATGTCATGAGGGCCTATGAGATACAGGCTGCTTTGGGTCTTCCTAGTTATGGTAACCTTACAACTGGTGCCGGTGATGTTCCCTCAGGACAGATGTTTATTCCTGGCGATTTAGTACTTGGTGATGCATATCTGATGCAGAACGACTACCAGAAAGCTGCTGAGAAGTATTTCCATTTCTTTGACAAGTCATTCTATAACAATAGCATCCGTTACTCTAACCCGTACGATGCCACGATGAATAGAACTTATTATATGGATGCCAGAGCAACAGGATCTGGTGACAGTAAATACTATGACTTGTCGGGATGGAACTGGTTGAACGCCTTCTCTTCAAATAATTACAGAGAAAGACTCGTTGTTTCTGCCAGTGCTTCCAGAAAGGATTATGGTAGGGTGATGACAGATGTTCAGAATGTATTCGGTTTCAAGACATCTATCTCCAGAGGTAGTTCTATTTCTATCTCCGCAAATGCAGAGTATCAGCAGTTGCTGCCTTCTCAAAACTATATCTCATTAAATCAGAGTCAGACATTTAACCGTTATAATTCAAATGGTGACTATAGTGAGATTTGTGAAGGAGTCGGTGATGCACGTTTGTATGCCACAGCACCGATGATTGAATTCCAGGATGGTGAAAGAACCCGTATCATTGATAAGTTTGTTCCTTCTTCATCAAGGAATAGTTCTACAATGAGTGTCTTGACATCACGCAATTTAAGGTATAACCAATTCTCTAATGTGAATAACTATGCGTTATATCGTAATCCGGTTATTTGGCTACGTTATGCTGAGGCTATTAACCGTATGGGATTCCCTGAGATGGCATTTGCCGTGTTAAAAGATGGTCTTTCTAACCAGTCTCTGCCTACTTATGGTTTCTTCGATAAGAATGTTTACTTCACAGAGACATACGAAGAGGCAGAAGGCTCTGGTGTATTTATTACAGATACACTGGGCGTTATTGTTGAGAAAAAAGACTCATTGGGAAATTTAGTATATGATGATGACCACAATGTTGTCCTCGACACTTTGTGGGGTATAGATACTCCTGGAGGAGATTGGCATAATCTGATTGACTCGTCACTTCTGAATGTAGAAGACTATGTTGAGCCTGAACTGCAAAATGGTGGGTGCTATTATGTCAGCATTGATGAGTTGCAAAGAGCAGAAACTTATCCTGAAGCATTAGGTATCAAGATTTCTCCTACTTTTGATGATGTTTCTGTTGTTGATAAAGGTTATGGTATCCATGGACGTGGCTGCGGTGATGTCGGTGGAAGATATGACTCCCTGTTTACTTATGCTAGAATGGTTGCAAAGAAGGTGGCAGAAGACTCTGCTATTGCTATGGGGTGGACTTATGAAAAACAACTTGAGTGTGAGGCTTCGCTCTATAGTGGTGACACATTGCTTGTGACAGACAAGAATGCCATCATTAATGCTGTTGAGAACCTTATCGTTGATGAAGGCGCTCTGGAGTCAGCTTTTGAAAGCAATCGTTTTGTAGACTTGATGCGTATAGCAGGACATAAGACTGCTGCCGGAATTGATGGTACAAAATGGCTGGCATGGAAGGTTGCACGTCGTGATTATAATGTGACGGATGATTATTCTCAATTCAATACAACATTATACAACAAACTGCTTAACCCAAAGAACTGGTTCTTGAGTTTACCAAAAGAACAATAGTTTGATGAATAAAATAAGGAAGGGTACCACTTCATTGTGGTACCCTTCCTTATTTTATTCATATCTTGGGGATTCTGGGCAGATATTCTTATTGTGTTATGGGGAAATTCTCCCTTGAACTTCCTGAATCCTTAAACTCGATACCGTTAAGGTTCTCTGTATGATGTCTTCCACCAGCCGGGTTCCCGAGCCTGTCGAAGGAGAACCCTGAAACTCCAAAAAACTCTCTCCTTCTGGAGAGTGCAGGTGTGAGGCTCCCGGTTTTTGTCCTTTTTGGTACTTTAAAGTACATAAATGGACAAAACAGGGCTTTTTTCGTGCTAATAAGCCCTAATATCGGATGCTCATTTTGCATCCGTTTTTGGGCCGTATCCATGGTCTTTCTCACTGATTTATCAGGCAGTTATGTCACACGGTATAACAGGGCGCAAATTTTACTGCCAGAACCACAAAAAAAATCCCGAAGCTCCAGAAAAAATTTCCCGGTGTTCCAGCAAAAATTTCTCGGTGTTCCATGAAAAGTTTTGGCCTGTGTCACGAGATCA
>ONKB01000017.1 GCA_900318305.1 uncultured Prevotellaceae bacterium
CGCCTGCAATGGGCAGGGATGCCTTCAGGGACGTATCACCCACATGCGTTCTGACGGTACCCTACGGCAGGACGCAGGCCTACCGTGATGCCGGCTGGACGGAGCAGGTCTTTAAGGGCGGCATAGTGGAGATGCCAGCCCCGGCAGGCATCAGCATTGTCAGGGTGAAGCCCAGCGACACCAAATACTACGACCTCGAAGGCCGCCCTGTCACCCGGCCCGAGAAAGGCAGGATATACATCCACGACGGCAGGAAGGTGCTGGTGAAATAACTCTTTCTGGTATTGTATTCAGTGGCTTAAGAACAACTCCAGGAGGTTGTCATCCCAGTTGCGTGTTGCTCTTGGTGAATAGATGCCATTATGGAAAATGGCAAATGCAATATTATTTCCTGACGGTGTAGTACAATAACCGGCGAGTGTCACGACTCTTTTGACAGAGCCTGTCTTGGCATGGACAATACCTCTTAGTGCAGGTGACTTCATTCTTCCTGAAAGAGTTCCGTCTTCGCCTCCGATAGGAAGACAAGGAAAGAAATGACGATAAAGATGTTCGTGTTTGTAGATATATCTTAATAATTTGACAACCAATTTGGGTGACAGGCAGTCATATACCGACAAACCGCTTCCGTCGGAAACATTGTAAAGGTCGGGATCTTCCCCAAGTTCGGTTTTTATGAAATCAAGGACATATTTGGCTGATTGCCGGTATGAGGGAAATAAGGACTTATCATGTGCCCCTAACTGGAAAAACAAGGATTCGGCATATTGGTTATCACTCTGCTTGAGCATGGTCAGCAACACTTCGTCAATAGTGTGACTTCGTTCGGAGACCAAAATAATACTGTCTTTGGGAACAAGGGCTTCAGAATAGGTTGAAGGATGCTGAATATTGTATGTGTCCAACAATTCAAAAAACTTCTCCATGAAAAGATTATCCCCGTCAAACAATAAAGGAGTTGTAGGTCTTTCGTCATCTTGCCAGTTCCACAGCCATCCAAACCCCAGTTTTGTGTCATCCTTGAAGGAGACATCCGTGTAAACAGAACCGTTAATGGCGTTGATGCCTGCGTTTTTGATATCGTCACAGAAACACAGCATGTCTTTTCCGTTAAAACAAGGGTCATATCCTGCTCCAATATAGATATCGCCATTTAGAATGGAATCTTGTATCTCGCCTTTATAATAGAGTTTGGTCTTATAGTGATAGTTGCCTCCAAGATAATGTAAGGCGGCTGCGGCGGTAAGGGTTTTCATTACCGATGCTGGCCGCATCATTTGCCGGCTTCCATATTCATAGATGGCGGTATCTGCAGTAAGGTCATAAATATATATACCGACCTGGGATGTCTGACAAATCTCGCTGTTTTGGATGATGGAGTCGGCTTTTAACCTGAAACTGTCGGGCCAGTTGACATATACAGAGTCAGACAAAACGGAATCAATAGGATATTCCTCTTGGGCAAGCAGAAAGGAGAAAGCAACAGAAAAGAGCAATAAACAGAAAAGACGTCTGAAACAGGTTTTCATTGTGTATATAAGATGTTTTCTTCTGCAAAATTACAAAAATATATTGTGGAGAGGCTTCCAAAGCGCAGCCAACAAAAATAGATACAAGTGTTTTTATCGATAGTTATCCTTTTTTGTATATTTGCATTATCAAAACCATAATTTATGATTAGAAAGTTTGATTATTTGGTTATTGGCTCGGGAGTTGCCGGCATGTCCTTTGCGCTTCAAGTAGCAAATCCAAAACATAAGGTAGCCCTTCTGTGCAAGACAACAATAGATGAGGCGAATACGGCCAAAGCCCAAGGCGGGGTAGCTGCAGTGACAAATCTTGAATTGGATAATTTTGAGAAGCATATCAAGGATACCATGATTGCCGGAGACTATATCAGTGATATCAAGGCAGTGGAACAGGTGGTGAAAAATGCACCGGCGGGTATAAGGAGATTGGTTGAATGGGGTGTCAGATTTGACTGCAAGGAAGACGGAACCTTTGATTTACACCGCGAAGGAGGCCACTCGGAGTTCCGTATCCTGCATCATGCCGATGACTCAGGCTTTGAAATACAACGAGGCTTGATAGAAGCCGTCAGACATCATCCGAATATCCGTGTCTTTGAGAATCATTTTGCTGTGGAAATAATCACCCAGCACCATTTGGGTGTTGAGGTGACTCGCCGGACACCAGATATAGAATGCTATGGGGCCTATGTACTTGACCCGGACACGGGTAAAGTGGATACGTTTCTGTCGAAAGTCACCCTGTTGGCAACAGGGGGGATAGGGGCTATATACAGTACGACAACGAATCCTGATATCGCTACCGGTGACGGCATAGCTATGGCATACAGGGCCAAGGCAGAGGTGCAGGACATGGAGTTTGTGCAATTCCATCCGACTGCCTTGTATCACACAGGAGAATCGCATCCTGCGTACCTCATAACAGAAGCCATGCGTGGCTATGGTGGTATTTTGCGTTTGCCAAACGGAGAAGAGTTCATGCAGAAGTATGACAAACGGCTGAGTCTGGCACCAAGGGACATTGTTGCCCGCGCCATAGACAAGGAGATGAAAATTCATGGTCTGAATCATGTATGTCTGGACGTGACGCACAAAGATCCTGAACAGACAAAACTGCATTTCCCCAACATATATACCAAGTGCCTAAGCATAGGCATTGATATTACCAAGGAGTATATTCCCGTCTGTCCTTCGGCTCATTATTTGTGTGGGGGTGTCAAGGTGAACCTTAATGCAGAAACCAGCATTAAACGACTGTATGCCGTAGGAGAATGTTCGTGTACGGGACTTCACGGCGGCAACAGGCTGGCAAGCAACTCGTTGATAGAAGCTGTGGTGTATGCTGATGCAGCTGCCAGGCATGCAGAGGAAGTAATAGAGAACTATAGCTATAATACAAAGATTCCAGAATGGAACGACGAGGGTACAATGACCAATGAGGAAAAAGTGCTGATAGCCCAGGATATGAGGGAAGTGGGACAAATTATGGCGAACTATGTAGGTATAGTGCGCAGCGACCTTCGCCTGCATCGTGCATGGCAACGACTGGACTTGCTGTATGAAGAGACAGAAGAACTCTTCAAACGTGTAAAAGCAACGAAAGATATTTGTGAGTTGCGCAATGCCATCAATGTGGGCTACCTGGTTACACGGCAAGCTATTGAACGCAAAGAAAGCAGAGGATTGCACTATACACTGGATTATCCCAAACATGCCTACGATTTCAAATAAAAACAGAAGATGGAGACATATATAGCAAAAAACACAGGTAGGATTATTCTGTTCTTGCTTCTGGCAGTTAGCCTTGTGCCTTCCCATGGACGCAAGCAATGGAGCGAGAAACAAGCATGGAAGTGGTATGAGAAAACAGGAGTCATTAAAGGCTTCAATCAGCCGGAAAGGCCTTATCCCGGGATGTCGTTGGAAGAGATGCTCAAAAAAGCACATGAGGCAGGATTGAACAGTGTGAGATTCTGGATTTCAAGCAACGCAGATGATGCTGTCAAAGGCATAAACAACATGAAGGCTGCCGCTAAACCTTACAACATAACCCTTTCGCCTGTACTTGTTGTACCGGTCAATAAAGATTATCTGGAAGACAAGGTAAAAGACAAGGAAGCAGTACGCATGAAAATGAGGGAATATGTGCATAAGGTTGTAGGAACTTTTGCCAAAGACAAACAAGTCATTCTGTGGGATATCCGTAACGAACCAGGACAATTCGGGTTTGACGTTGCTGCCAACAAGGTGTGTTTACAGGACTTGCAATTAGTCAGCGATATTGCTGACTGGTGCTATGAGGAGAATCCTATCCAACCCATCACATCAAGTATCTATTGGCGCGGGGATATACTGGATGAAAACAAAAACGATTTGTCGCGAAGATGTTTTGAAGTGGAGCAGAAAATGGATTTACACAATTTTCATGATTACGCTTGTGGCAAACGTGGATATACAGATCAGTTGGTGAGTACAATGATGCGTGCAGGTCATCGTCCAACGATATGTACGGAATGCCTTACAAGGGTCAACGGCTCTGGTCTTGGGCGTACGCTTCCGGAGTTTTCCAAGTATAATGTAGGTTTTTATGTCTGGGGTCTTTATGCCAATGATGCCAACTGGGAAGTATCATGGGGAAGAAGCACTTATCATCCCTATGAACCGCCGTTTCATGATTTGCTCTATCCCGACGGACAACCGTATGACTGGCGTGATATAGATATGCTGAGAAGTTATCAGTATGGTCAGTCAGACCCCGGAGTGGAATATACAGACAGATGGACTCCGGCCAGGGCATGGCGTTGGATGGCATTGGGTCCGGTAAAAGGAAAAGTTTTTCACAATGTAGAGAACGCCATCAGTTGGATAAATGATGAACCAAACAAAGAATATAACAGCCTGAAAGTTTTTTTACAGTATGAAGACTACAGGAAAAACGCCAAAGACTTTTTTGTGAGACTGGACTCTCTGTTGAAATTAGCAAAAGGCAAGTATATCACTGTCCTGCCGACCTTGCTGACAGATGAAAATGCTTTTTATCCCGCAGACGAACTGGCGAAGTATGAGAAGGCGGTGATAGACCGCTACTATATGAATAAAGTCATACAGGCGTGGGATTTGTATTATCATCCTGGGGAGACGCTGAAAGATGGTCAGCTGTTAAGCCGGCTGGTGAGGCGCCTGTTTCAGGAGTGCCGGTATGCTTTTGCCAATCAGCCATTGACAGCAACGCCGTATGTCGGGGTCAAACCTTTCAAGAAGGACTTTGATTATGTCGGAGCATTGGTGCATGGCAGGCGTAACGGGTGGAATATGCTGCAGTATGAAGGAGGAGCATCTGACTCCCTGACATATCAGATATGGTCTATGAGTGACGTGTTGTCGTTTTCTGCCCGACAACCTGCGGCAGAGTCGGGATGGCTGATGAGTCTGGCTTTTCGTTTTGGCCGTCCGGTATTCTGTACAGAGTGGCAGCCACAGAGTGAAGAGGATGCCAATAAAATGTTAGGTTATTTTGGCGATAGTCATATTTTCTGGTATCAGAGCAGTAAGGAGCCAATGGGCAACATCGGTTCCTTCAGGTTCCAGCCGATAACAACAAGTCATGTAGCAGGGAACTGAAACAGAAAAGCACTTGGAAATCCAAGTGCTTTTCTGTTGTTCCACACCGATTCGAACGATGACTGAGGGTACCAAAAACCCTAGTGCTAACCATTACACCATGGAACAATCGCAGTGCAAAATTACGTTTTCATTTTGGAATAGCCAAAAAAAGCAATTTAATTTTTTATTTTGCGATAATCAGGTAGTAATTTTTCTTTCCACGTTGGGCAACGATATATTTTCCGTCAACAAGGTCATTCTCTGAAATGACTATTTCGGGGTCATTCAGTTTTTCTTTGTTGATGCTTACACCTCCACCTTTGACCATTTTACGCATTTCACCCTTGCTGGGGAAACAGTCGGTTTTTTCTGCGAGCAGGTCAACGGCCTTGATGCCAATGATGTCGTTTTTGTTCAACTCATACTGAGGAACTCCGCTGAACACATCAAGCAAAGTCTGTTCGTCAAGTTTTACAAGACTGTCTTTTGTGGCTTTGCCAAACAGGATATTGCTTGCCTCGACAGCGAGTTCATAGTCTTCACGGCTGTGTACCATAATAGTTATTTCCTCTGCCAGTCGTTTTTGGAGAATGCGCCTTCCCGGGTCTTGCCTGTGTTCCTCAATAAGGGCTTCGATGGTCTCCTTGTCAATAGATGTGAAGATTTTGATGTATTTCTCAGCGTCATCATCAGCGACATTCAGCCAGAATTGGTAGAACGTATAGGGACTGGTGCGCTTGCGGTCAAGCCAGATATTGCCTTTTTCTGTCTTGCCGAATTTCTTGCCGTCAGACTTTGTGATAAGCGGACATACCAAGGCATAAGCCTGGTGTTCGTTGCCCAGTTTGCGGCGTATCAGTTCGGCACCGGTGGTGATGTTTCCCCATTGATCTGAACCACCCATTTGCAGTTTACAGTTTTTGGTCTGGTACAGGTGGAGATAATCATAGCCTTGCAGAAGTTGATAGGTGAACTCCGTAAACGACATACCTTCTTGGAACTCACCATTGAGACGACGTTTGACGCTGTCCTTGGCCATCATATAGTTTACTGTGATACATTTTCCGATATCACGAGAGAAATCCAGAAAAGAATAATTCTTCATCCAGTCGTAATTGTTGACAAGTTCAGCCTTATTGGGTGAGTCGCTATCAAAATCCAGGAAGTGGGCAAGCTGTTTCTTGATGCAAGCAACATTATGGGTTAATGTCTCTTCGTTGAGGAGGTTGCGTTCCTGACTTTTTCCACTGGGATCGCCTATCATGCCCGTTGCTCCGCCAATGAGAGCCAATGGCTTATGTCCGCAACGCTGCAAATGGCGCAGCATCATAACGCCACATAAATGACCAATATGCAGGCTGTCGGCTGTAGGGTCAATGCCTACATATGCCGTCACTTTTTCTTTCGCAAGGAGTTCTTCTGTACCTGGCATCATGGAGTGAATCATGCCCCTCCATCTTAATTCTTCAACAAAGTTCATAGATGATATGTTTTTATTTCGAAGTGCAAAGTTACTCAAAGATACTTTAATAAGCAAATAATAGTAAAGAGCATATCATAACGGCATGATGAGTTCTTTGGATTAACAGTTAAAGAAATAGACAGGTAATAGTTAACTACAAAAAATTTTAAAAAAATTTTTAGTTAATAAAATAAATAATTAAATTTGCACTTGTAATAATATGCAGAGATAGCCGAATTTTATAAAAATGAAGATACTGATATATTTGTTTATTATAACAACCTTGGGTATAATACCTTCAGCGGCACAGCAGAAGGCTATAACGAGTATGCAATTAGACAAGTACCGCAAGGCTTGTGCCTCATCGCCAAGCGAAAGAGCATTGGATAATGCCGTAGCGCTAAATGGCTTGAAAGTACTTGCCACAAGTGCCCAGAATAATGCGTATGACACTTATTTCTCCAATAAGGTAAATTCTAAAGGAATAACAAATCAACAAAAATCCGGACGTTGTTGGTTGTTTACAGGTTTGAACGTACTGAGGGCAAAAATTATTTCCAGGTATAACACAGGAGATTTTTCTTTCTCCCAAAACTATTGCTTCTTCTATGATCAGTTAGAGAAAAGCAATTTGTTTTTGCAGAGTATTATAGACAATGCCAACAAACCTATGGACGACCGTCTTGTGGAATGGCTGTTCAAACACCCCATCAGTGACGGCGGGCAGTTTACAGGAATATCTGATTTGATTACAAAATACGGACTGGTGCCATCTGACGTCATGCCAGAGACATTTACCAGCAATAACACTTCCGATTATGCCAAGATAATCAGCCTGAAGCTCCGGGAGAATGGGTTGGCCCTTCGGAAAATGGCTGCAGGAGGAGCCAAGGAAAAGGAGCTGTTGTCCAAGAAGGAAGAAATGATGGAGACAATATACAAGATTCTGGTGCGTTGTTTTGGCATGCCCCCGCAAAAATTCACATGGACACTAAAAGACAGCAAAGGTCAACCAGTATCAACAAAGGAATATACTCCACAGAGTTTTTACAAGGAATTTGTGGGTTTGGATCTCCATCAGGACTTTATCATGTTTATGAATGATCCCACAAGACCGTTCTATAAGACTTATCAGATAGATATGGACCGACATAGCTATGAGGGGCAAAACTGGACGTATATAAATCTTCCCATTGAGGAAATCAAAACCATGGCGATAGCGTCAATAAAGGACAGTACCATGATGTACCTGTCGTGTGATGTAGGTAAGGAACTGAATCCGAAAACGGGTTTTGAGGATGCAGGAAACTATAACTATGCAGATGTGCTTGGCACTGAATTCCCGATGAACAAAAAGGAACGTATCATGACATTTGCCAGCGGATCGAGTCACGCTATGACACTTATGGCTGTAGACTTGGACAAACAAGGCAAGCCTGTCAAATGGATGGTAGAAAACAGTTGGGGAGAAGACTCTGGCTATAAGGGCCATATCATCATGACAGATAAGTGGTTTGATGAGTATGTATTCCGTTTGGTTATAAACAAAAAATATATTCCACAAAAGTATGTGGATATGTCAAAAGAAAAACCAACATTATTGCCAGCATGGGACCCCATGTTTGCTCCAGAGCAATAATAATGTTATGAATTGAAAATTAAATAAATAAA
>ONKB01000128.1 GCA_900318305.1 uncultured Prevotellaceae bacterium
ATGTGCGCCGCAATCTTCTGGTACATCCTTTCCATAATAGAAGCAATGTGCCAAGTATGGTGCTACAATGATGTTATAGAACTCCTTAGGAAGGTAGATATTTTCAGCCGATACAGCCCTTTTGAATAGAGGGGCAATTTGTTCATCCTTAAAACCAGCAATGCCACAACCAATCCGGGTAACAAGGAATTTTAGGTCTTTATGAGCTTTTGCAAATTCAATGAACTCATCCACGTAAGGTTTAATGGTTTCTACACCGCCTTGCATGGTAGGGATGGCGTATGTTTGACCTGTTAGTCCTACGCCAACTCCCCATTCTGCTCCAAACTTCATGTGTGCAGCTCTTGCGGCTCCTCCCATGTGATGGCCAGCAAGGTTACTACCAAAGACGAAAATTTCGTCTTTTTCAAGCACATCTATCTGACTGGATGCAATATTGGGTTGAACCGTTCTATTCTTACTCATTGATTTATAGACTAATAAATTAATTGATACTGTCTCCTTAATCAATATTCAGAATTCTTGTCTCAGTAGTCTGACAAAAAAAACTGGTGGCTAACAAGAAACTTTATTTGCCTTTTGAAATTGTCAGTTGTATCTTGCCAATGTTGACCCCATTCTTTCCTGTGTGCAGAATAGGGATAGGTTTTCCGTTCTTGTTTTTGAAATAAACGAGGCTATCAAGATATGTGTGACTATGTCCACCTAAAAGGAGATCTATTCCAGAGGTCTGGGTGATGAGGCGGTTGTCACCGCTTTGCGGATTGTTGCTGTATCCTAGATGGGAAAGGCAGATGACAAGGTTACACTTCTTCTTGTTTTTTAGGAAGTCAGCTGTCTTTTGTGCTACTGGTACTGGGTCAAGGTAGGTCATGTTGCCGTATTTCTCGGCCTGTACAAGACCATCAAGCTGGGCACCTAAGCCGAAAATGCCGATCTTTAAGCCATGACGACGGAGAATGACGTAAGGTTTTACAAGTCCGTCAAGAGGTGTATTCTTGGTGGTGTAGTTAGCACAAAGGACAGGGCACTTGAGTTTGCGGTATATGCGTGCCATGTTTTCCGTTCCGAAATCAAATTCATGATTACCTATCGTTACCGCATTGTATTTCAGTTTATTAAGCATAGTTACCTCAACATCACCTTTAAATATATTGTAATAAGGCGTACCTTGACAGAAGTCTCCGCAATCAAAAACAAGTGTCTGTGCATCCTTTTTGCGTTCGGAGCGGATGATGTTGTCGCGGCGTGCTACACCACCTCTGTTGGCGTATTTGTCTGTTGACTTTGCTGGTATAGGTTCTATGCGACTGTGGGTGTCGCTGGTATGTAGGATGTTGAGTGTTATCTTTCGGGCTAGGGTGGGCAGAGCCGTGATAGTGGCGCTGAGGATAATGGTTATAATGATTCTCTTCATGGTTCTACAACTTTAATTCTGTTTTCACATTGGCTGTTAATGACCTTCCCCTGAGCCGTCTGGGATTTGACAAAGTCAAAGAATACGTCGCGCATGAGTGCATCGGGATAATCCTGACGCTTGACGGATTTTTTGAAGGAGGGCATTCCGTCGTTGCCCTCAGCGACATAGTCAATGGTGCCGATTGTGTACAAGGCATTAGGATTGATGGGCTTCCCGCCAATGTTGCAGTTGACGAGCTCACCCTTTGAGGTGATTTGGAGTTGTGCGCCACTGATACCCTCGCCGCCTCGTTTGGCTATTTCCTCAAACAGGTGCAGGACGTCTTCTCCTTTCAGTATTACTGCTACAACATGGTTCTCAAAAGGAAAAATTTCATATATGTGACCTACGGTGATATTGCCTTCATAGAGTGTGGAGCGCAGTCCGCCATCATTCATGACTGCGAAATCGACTGATTTGCCGAGGACATCAGATACCTTTTTCTTGATGATATCAGCTGCGAGATTGGAAAGTGGACTTTCTGGACGGTAGCCCCTGAGTGTTGTTTGTGCCTTGCCGATTATTTCGCTCATCTTGTCGTTGAATTTGGCTTTATATGCTTGAATAGCTACTGAAACGGGAGAGTCATTACTGATGTCCCATGTGGAGTCAACACGAATCAACTGTCCTTTGGAATCAATGACCTTGACTGTGGAGTGTGAACATGATGCAAGAACGCACAGGGCGGCAGTCAGTAAGGCAAAATGAAAAAGGTTTTTTATATGCATTTTTTGTTTTATTTTGTACAAAATTAGGACAAAAATCGGAGAATACGAGAATTTATTGCTATTTTCGCATATAAAATTAACTGTTTGCAGATATGAAATTGCGTTTGATTTTTATGAATTTCCTGCAATTTGCCGTCTGGGGTGCCTATCTGACGTCTATGGGTACTTATTTGGCATCGGTGGGATTTGGTGATATTATCGGATGGTTTTATGCTGTCCAGGGAATAGTTTCAATATTTATGCCGGCATTGATGGGTATAGTGGCAGATAGATGGATACCTGCTCAAAGGTTACTGGGCTTATGCCATTTGGTTGCTGGTGCCCTGATGATAGTTGTTGGTATCTATGGCACGACTCATGGAGTGAGCATGGGGACACTATTTCCTATATATGCCGTGAGTGTGGCATTCTTTATGCCAACGATAGCTTTGTCTAATAGTGTGGCATTTAACGCATTGACTATGAAAGGCCTGGATACTGTCAAGGACTTTCCGCCGATACGAGTTTTTGGAACAGTTGGTTTTATTTGTACGATGTGGATTGTGGACCTGTGTGGTTTCCAAGCGTCAAGTTATCAGTTTGTCGTCAGTGGTGTTTTGAGTGTGGTGTTGGCATTCTATGCCCAGACTCTCCCTGCGTGTCCAGTAAGGAGTAAGGCTGACGGTGAAACCACATCTCTGGTTCAGGCATTGGGCTTGGATGCTTTCAAGTTGTTCAAGAGTTATAGGATGGCAGTATTCTTTATTTCCTCTATGATGCTAGGTGTGAGTCTGCAGATTACCAATGGCTATGCCAATCCGTTTATTACATCATTCGGTAGTCTTCCTGAATATGCAGACAGTTTCGGTGCCCAGCATGCTAATATCCTGATTTCTTTAAGTCAGATTAGTGAGACCTGTTGCATCCTTTTGATACCATTTTTCTTGAGCAGGTTTGGTATCAAAAAAGTAATGATGATGGCTATGTTTGCCTGGGTATTGCGCTTTGGCCTGTTTGGTATGGGTAATCCAGGTCCTGGAGTATGGATGTTTATCTTGTCGTGTGTGGTTTATGGTGTGGCATTTGATTTCTTCAATATTTCGGGAGCATTATTTGTTGATAAGAATACCGATATAGGTATCCGCTCTTCTGCCCAGGGATTGTTTATGGTGATGACCAATGGCTTGGGAGCTACTGTGGGTACATTGACGGCTCAGATGATAGTGAATCACTATGTGTATAATGTTACTCAGGCTGCCCAGATAGACGGCTGGCGTACATGCTGGTTTATTTTCTCTGGATATGCCCTTGTGGTGTTAGTATTGTTTGTCCTCTGTTTCAAAGATACGAATAAATAGTAATTTGTATTTAACAAAATTATAAGTAAAGATGGCTGATACAAATCAGGAGTTTAAACAGGTTTTGGATATGTGCCGTGACTTGTTCAAGAAAAAATTGCATGACTATGGTGCAGCGTGGCGTATTCTGAGAATACCCTCTGTGACCGATCAGATATTTATTAAGGCTAAGCGCATCCGTTCTATTAATGTTAAAGGCGAGGCACAGATTAAGGAAGGTAGCGTATCGGAGTTTATAGGTATCGTCAACTATGGTATTATAGGACTGATACAGTTGTCTCTTAAACCTACGATAGAGGCGGATATCTCAGAGGAGAAAGCATTGTTGTTATACGATAAATATGCTAAGGAAACCTATGAGTTGATGGTTAAGAAAAATCATGACTACGATGAGGCTTGGCGAAATATGCGTGTGAGTTCATATACCGATTTGATACTCATGAAAATATACCGTACAAAACAGATTGAGGAACTTCAAGGTAAGACCCTTGTTTCTGAAGGTATTGGAGCTAATTACCAGGATATGATAAATTACTCCGTTTTTGCATTGATAAAACTGGAAATTGAAAAAGAGCAGTAAAGATTATCAGCGATTGGGCAAGGGTGGGCATTGGATGATTCGCCTTTCTTTGTCAGTTGTTTTTTTTCTCTCAGGCCTGTTCAAGGCAATAGATCCGAAAGGAACCTCTTATAAAATAGCTGAGTATCTCACATCCTTTCATTGTTACCAGCTGGCAGATAATGAGATGCTGATGCTGGGGACGAGTTTGTGTTTGTGTCTTGTTGAATTCGTTCTGGGTGTTTATATTCTTTTAGGTATCAGACGCAGGCTTGCATCTTGGTTATGCTTGATACTCTCCACTGGATTCGCATTGTTGTCTTTATATGTATGGATATTTAATCCTGTCAGCGATTGCGGCTGTTTCGGTGATGCTGTCGTGCTGACAAATACCCAGACATTTTTGAAAGGTGTGTTTCTCCTGACTTTGGCTGGGATGTATTTTCGTTACTGGAATAAGACGGAAAGTCTGTTGTCAGATGGTTCACATTGGATAGTCTCCTTGTTCTCAATGTGTTTCATATTCTTGTTCGGTATGCTGTCGGCTTTCTATCTTCCTATGGTAGATTTCCGCCCTTATAAGGTGGGTGTGAATATACTTCAGGCTATGGAGATACCACATGATGCTGAAGCTCCTGTATATGAGAGTAGTTTTATTTTGAGTAAGGACGGCAAGGAGAAGAGATTTTCTTTGGAGAATTATCCTGACAGCACATGGACATTTGTGCGTGCTGAGAATAAACTGATAAAGCGGGGATATGAGCCTCTTGTGAAAGATTTTTCAGTCAGTGACACATTGGGAAATGACTTGACTGACAGAATCCTGACAGAAAAGAATTTGTTTCTTCTCGTTTCCTCTGATTTCTCTCATGCTGACGATGCGCATATTGACGAGATTAATGAGATAGTGGACTATTGCCATTCTAAAGGATATGAGTTTGCCGCTTTAACTGCTTCGTCTGGTGAGGATATCAGTAAATGGCAGAAATATACAGGAGCGAACTATCCTATATATATAAGTGATGAGGTAGTTCTCAAGACTATGGTTCGTTCCAATCCAGGATTGATGTTGTTGGAGAAAGGAACTGTTATGGCAAAGTGGAGTTGTAACAATCTGCCTATGCCAGAGGAAGATACGGATATTCTTTCTTTGCATCAAGACACACGGACTTCTTTCTTGCAACTGCTGAAAATAATTTTGTGTTATGTTATTCCACTATTATTTATTATCTTTGTAACAAATTTGCAGAGAACAAATAAAACCAATTTAAACAATAGTAAAATGAGAAAGAAAATTGTAGCAGGTAACTGGAAAATGAATAAAAACCTGCAAGAAGGTGTTGCCCTTGCAAAGGAACTAACGGAAGTAGTTAAGAATCCTAATTGCGGTGTTGTAATCTGTACTCCTTTCATACATTTGGCAAGTGTTGCTGAAGTAATAAAAGGCTCTGCTATTGAACTTGGCGCTGAGAACTGTGCCGACAAAGCCTCTGGTGCATATACTGGAGAGGTGTCCGCTGAGATGGTTAAGTCAACAGGTGCACAGTATGTTATTTTGGGTCACTCTGAGCGTCGTCAGTATTACAACGAGACTCCAGAGATTCTTAAGGAGAAGGTCCAGCTGGCCCTTGCCAATGGCTTGAAAGTTATCTTCTGTATAGGTGAGACTTTAGAGGAGCGCGAGGCCAATAAGCAGAATGAAGTTGTGAAGGCTGAACTTGCAGGTTCTGTTTATAACCTGACTGCAGAGGAATTCAAGAATATTGTTATTGCCTATGAGCCTATTTGGGCTATTGGAACTGGCAAGACTGCTACTGCCGAGCAAGCAGAAGAGATACATGCATATATCCGTTCTACTATTGCAGAGGTTTACGGGCAGGCTGTTGCTGATGATACTACCATCCTTTATGGTGGCTCATGCAAAGCAAGTAATGCTCCTGAACTCTTTGCAAAGCCTGACATTGATGGTGGCCTGATTGGTGGTGCATCTTTGAAAGCTCCTGATTTCAAAGGCATTATTGACGCTTGGAAATAAGCAGGTAATATTTTTAATTAAGATAGAGATGGTTGCCATGGGCGGCAACTTTCTCTATCTTTCGCATAAAAACACATTATCCACTAACTAATAGACATGAAAAAACTGTTTGGTCTGTTTTGTGTTCTTGCAACTGTCTCAACTTTGTCATATGCTCAGACGTTTACCGAGAAGGTGAGAAAGTCGAAGTCGGGAGAGGGTAGTGTGATTTTTTATCAAGAACCTTATTTGGAGGCTCTGCTTAATGGGACCGAGTATCCACCAAAGGAGGAGCCCGTGAGGAAAACAGAGCCGGTACAGACAGTTAAGAAGAATACCGCCCGTAAGAAAACTGGGTCGTCTGATACAATTGAGACCAGTCAATTGGATGCCACCAAGAGTATTGCGAGCGTCAGTGACATGTCGGGATCAGATAATTACCCTGATCAATTTCAAAAGAAAGTGTTTCGGAATAGCATAACTGTCAATGGTTATAGAATCAGGCTATATTCCGGTACCAATTCGAGAGAGTCAAGACAGAAAGCATACTCAATAGGCTATCTATTCAAGTCAAGCTACCTGAACGTACCAGTGTATACTCATTTTGTCTCCCCCCATTGGACTTGTTGCGTGGGCAATTTCAAGACATACGAGGATGCCCAGAAGTTCTTGAGTGAATTAAAGGCAACCAATCAGTTTAATGGTGCCATGATAATAAAATCTAAAATACAAGTTTCCCAGTAGCTATGCAAGAGGCTGATTTTGAGAAAAGTGAGAATTTCGAAGCCCTAAAAGGCTTGTTTAGGAAGGAATTGGAACTGATTGGAGAAGATCCTTCCCGTGAGGGTTTGTTAAAGACTCCTTCTCGTGTTGCTAAATCCATGTTATATCTTACCAGTGGTTATAGCATGGACCCAATGGCAGTCTTGCAGTCGGCAAAATTCAAAGAGGATTATAAGCAGATGGTCATTGTGAAGAATATTGACTTTTTCTCTTTGTGTGAGCATCACATGCTTCCTTTCTACGGCAAGGCTCATGTGGCTTATATTCCTAACGGCTATATTACAGGCTTGAGTAAGATAGCCCGTGTCGTTGATATCTTTGCCCGGCGTTTGCAGGTGCAGGAGAGGATGACAACCCAGATTAAAGAGTGTATTCAGGAGTCCTTGAATCCCCTTGGGGTTATGGTTGTATTAGAAGCCCGGCATATGTGTATGCAGATGCGAGGTGTTGAGAAACAGAATTCTATTACGACAACAAGCGATTTCACGGGAGCATTCAACAGTTCCAAGACAAGGACCGAGTTTCTCAATCTGATAGCCCGGGATTGAATTCTTTGTTTTATACATCTTTACATTTATTCGCATTGTTGGGTGACAGAAGATAATAATCTGTTAGATTATTTCCTTTATTGATGTAAATTTTGTCTTCTTGAGGACACTGCCTAAAGTTTGATGTAAGAAAAAATATGTGTTTATTTACAATCTCTTCTCACTAGTAGAGAAGGAATTGTGATTCCTTTCATCGATTTCCTGTAGCATTCCCCAAAGCAGATAGTTATCTTTAGCATTGCACTTTCACTCCAATAGGATTAGAGTGAGATATTTGTCTGTCGGCATTTTTGGGCTAATTCTTTTTTAATCTTGATGAGTTGTTGGAAATCCTTCATCAGGCTGATGTAAGCTGTATCATTACTGTCAGTTTGCCCCATTTTCTTGCGTATGTCAAGGATCTTTTCTTCGACAATGGACATTTTCAGGCGTTGAATCAGAGTAGGCACGATGGCAGATAATTTGTTGTAAGTGGGTGTGAGGGTGATGTGCTTAAACCAGTCACTCAATTGGTAGTCGTTGCCCATCATTGATGTGGCTGTCTTGCTGATGTCCAAATCGTGATGAGAACAGAAATAGGATGAAGGATTAAAGTTCTCCTCATCGCTGTGTTCAAGAGCTTCCGACCACATTTTCTGATACAGAGGATGGGTGAATGCGATATTGTTGGCGTTGAACTCAGTTTGTATATAGTCAATTACAGATACTGCAGCTCTTTCTGTCTTGGATAGTTCCACTTCCATACAGGTTTGTTTCCCGTAGAGAACAATGAGTTTTATGATTTCCTTCTCCATCTTCAGTATGTTGCTATTGGTATTCAGGGAATAATCTTGTGTAGGCTGGATTGTGTCGGTTTCGCTTTGGGGAGGTGTTTCCGCATCATTTTGCACCGTCTCACGCCGTTCCTTGGAGGAGGAATAGCTCGCACGTTTGTCGGCAGTTTGCATGACGAGGACTTCTTCTTTGACATTAAGCAGTCTGCTGCATTCCTGTATATAAACAGATCTGGTTACGGCATCAGGGATAAGCGAAATGCTTTCTATGATGTCGTTAATTACTTCAGAACGTTTATGGATATCATTTTGGGCATCTTTAAGTAGGACACGGGTCTTGAAGGTAAGGAAGTCTTCCTGATGTGATTCCATGTACTCTTGATATTCCGCAGCGTTGTGTTTCCTTGCAAAACTGTCAGGATCGTCACCGTCTGGCAGGAGCAACACCTTGATATTCATGCCTTCTTCAAGCAGCATGTTGATTCCTCTCAGTGAGGCATGAATGCCTGCTGGGTCACCATCATACAAGACGGTGATATTGCTTGTGAAGCGGTGAAGCATCCTTATTTGTCCCTCTGTCAGGGATGTTCCTGAGGATGCCACGACATTCTCTATGCCACACTGGTGCATGGAGATGACATCCATATATCCTTCTACCAGATAGCATCTGTCTTTTTGAGTGATAGCTCTTTTTGCCTCATGGATGCCATAAAGTTCAAAACTTTTATGGTATATTTCTGACTCCGGTGAGTTGATATATTTGGCTGCTTTCTTGTCGTTGCTCAGAATGCGCCCTCCGAATGCTACGACTTTGCCGCTGAGATTATGGACAGGAAAAATAATCCGGCCATGATATTTGTCATAGAGCGTGCCGTTCTCCCGTTTGCTGCATAAACCTGTTTCAATAAGGAATTCTTCCTTGTAACCCTGCTTGATAGCAGTCTTGCCCAGTGCATCATTTTGCTGAAGACAATAGCCTAGCTGGAATTTACGGATGATGTCATCCCTTAGTCCTCTGTTGCGGAGGTATCCGAGACCATAGGTCACACCTTCATCATTGTTATAGAGATTGTCTTGGAAATAATTGTTAGCCCACTCGTTGACAATAAAGAGGCTCTCGCGTTTGCCACGAGCCTCAAGTTCCTGAGGGCTGAGTTCCTTTTCCTCAATCCTGATGTTGTATTTTTGGGCTAGCCAGCGGAGAGCCTCAGGATAAGTCATCTGTTCATGTTCCATCAGGAAATGGATGACGTTGCCTCCTTTCCCGCATGAGAAACAGTGGCATATGCCTTTGCTTGGCGAAACAACAAAGGAGGGTGTCTTTTCATTATGGAAGGGGCATAAACCCTTATAGTTGACTCCGGCTTTGCGCAATGAGACAAAGTCTGATACAACTTCAACAATATCAGCTCTGTTGTATATCTCGTCAATGGTTTTACTGTCTATCATGCCCATTATTTCTAAGCAAATTTAGCTATTTTTCTGCTATTATTCTGTGTTTTGTAGTAATTTTGTCTATATGATGAAGAAAACGCACCCTTTAACGGACAAGAAGTATTTTGTGCCGTTTTTGTTTGTCACATCGTTATTTTTCCTGTGGGGGTTTGCCCGTGCCATTCTTGATGTGCTGAACAAGCATTTCCAGGATGTCCTGAATATATCGATAACCCAAAGTGCCTACATCCAAGTCATGACATATCTGGGCTATTTCATAACAGCCTTGCCGGCTGGTATATATATAAATAAGTACGGTTACCGCAAGGGAGTGGTGACAGGTCTTATGATGTATGCCACAGGAGCATTTCTATTTGTTCCAGGCATGAGGATGGGGTCGTTCTCCGTGTTTCTTATTGCTCTGTTCGTGATAGGCTGCGGACTGACTTTTTTGGAGGTGTCTGCCAACCCTTATGTCACGTTGCTGGGACCTCGTCCTACAGGTTCCAGTCGTTTGAATATGGCACAGTCTTTCAATGGACTGGGATGTGTGTTGGCTCCTCTTATTGTCGGTCAGTTCCTTTTTGCTACTGACGATGCCGATGTCAGCATTCCTTATGTGGTGATGGGTGTCTTTGTCGTCATTGCCGCCATAGTCTTCTCCTTTGTCAGTCTGCCAGAGATCATCTCGTCAGCCCCAGAGAAAGCCCCCGAGAGTGGTGCGAAAGTCACCATTATGACCATACTCCGCAAGGAAACCATGCTCTATGGATTTCTGGCATTACTGGCGTATGAAGTCAGCGAGATATGTATTAACAGTTATTTCATTAATTTCACGACAAGTCTGAACTGGCTTTCCGATGTCGGTGCAAGTAAAATACTCTCTTTTGCCCTGATACTGTTTATGGCAGGAAGATTCGCAGGGAGTTGGATAATGCGATATGTTCCGGCTGAGCGGATATTGATGATTTGTGCTTCAGGTTGTATAGTGTGTATGCTGGCTGTGTTGTTAAATAACCGTCATGTCAGCCTGGGCGCCCTTGTGCTGAATTATGCTTTTGAGGCCGTCATGTTTCCCACTATTTACAGTCTTGCCCTAAGGAATCTCTCTATGGCGGAGATAAAATGCGCAGGGAGCATTCTGATGATGACACCAGTGGGAGGATGTGCATTTCTGCTCATGGGGGTTATAGCCGACACTGCCTCATTTGTCATACCGTTTGTGTTGCCCTTGGCGGGCTTTGTCATTGTCCTGACATACGCTTTATGGCTTCTTCATAGGTGTCGCGGAAAGGACCGTGGTGTTCCAGTTTGATGGTGCTGATGGCGGTGGCGAATCGCCCTGCCTGAAGGACCGAGGCACCGAAGGCCCGCTGGAAGATGTAGCCCATGACAAAAGAGTCTCCACAACCCGTAGCATCTACGATTTCTCTTGGCTGTAATGCGGCAATCTCATAGAATGTGCCGTCATGAAATAGCATGCAGCCTCTGTCTCCCAATGTGAGCAGTACTTCCCTGACACCCCATCGGGCGATGGTGATGCATGTCTTTCGACAGTCGGTTTCACCAGTCAGCATCTCAGCCTCTGATTGATTCACTTTGAGGATGTCAACAAATTTCAGAGCTTCTCTCTTCCATGCCCAGTCGGAGGCATAGACTCTGTTGTCTTTGATGGAACGCAGGAATCCCTGTGCATCTACGACAAGTATGCTCCTTTTATGAAAGTATCTGAATATTCTGATGTCGAAGTCTTCTGCCAACAGTGAGCCTAGTACCACATACCTTGCCTTGATGTGTTGCAGGTCTTCAAGGCGGAAAGGGTCGGCTGTCGCCAGAACACGCTGCTGCCGGTTGTTCATGTCGTGGTTGTAAATATTCTCAAAACATACCGTGTCCTTATTGGGAATATACTCTGCGTCAATGCCTTCTCCCTTCAGTTCCTCAACAATGCCATAGTCTTTCTCTGCGAGACTTGTGATGAGGTGAAAGCTGAGGTGGTGGGGGCTATGATTCAATGCGTTGATACCACAGGCAAAGTAATAACTTGTCCCTCCAGGAAGATGTACCTGGCTCTGTGGTGTTATGATAAGGTCACGGGTGATATGACCGATACAACAGATGTCGTACATGAATCGCAGAATTTTGAGGCAAAAGTAATAAAGTTTGATGATATGGGGAATGCTGGTTCCTAAATATGCATGCCTGTGGGTAATCTGCAGACTAACAGTTTTTATGTTGACGGCTAGCTCTCCATCTTTGAAATAAATTGTATATTTGTATGTAATTAATAACGATAATAGTTATTTATATGAAAATAATTTATTTTCACGGCTTTGGCTCTTCTGGCGCAAGTGGGACGGTAGAGCATCTTCGTAACCTCCTGCCTGAGGATCAGGTGATAGCGCCTGATATTTCCGTTGATCCTGTGGAGGCATTGCCCTACCTGAAGCAGTTGTGCGCCCAGGAGCAGCCGGATATCGTCATTGGTACAAGTATGGGTGGCATGTATGCGCAGCAGATGAGGGGTTTTGTTCGTATTTGTATCAATCCGGCCCTGAATATGTCCACCATGAGCAATGTACTGCGCACGGGTGAGCATAAGTTCTTCAATGGACGTAAAGACGGACAGAAAACATTCCGCATTACACGCGACATCATCCAACATCATAATAAAATGGAGCGTCAGCAGTGGAATGATATCACAGAATGGGACCGGGAGCATTGCTATGGCTTGTTCGGCATACATGATACGGTGGTGAACACTTACGATCTCTTCCGTAAGCACTATCCTCACGTCATGCGCTTTGATGGCGAACATCGCCTGAACGAGAAAGTGCTGCGAAAGGTGGTGATTCCGTTGATCGAGGAGTTAAGGGCCGGTTCGCAGACCCCGACGGATGACATCTTCTGATGTATTAGAACCTACAGGTCACTACCGTAACTTAGATGAGAACCATTAATCTCCAAAACAATAGAATACTTCTCAAATTTTTACTGTTGTTATGGGTGTTAATGGTTTAGTTTTATTAATTTTGTGGATATTAGAGAGACTATATTGGCTATGGATATTGACATGAGGCAAGACCGCCGGGATTTCCTGCGAAATCTCGGCATATTGGGAGGTGGATTGTTGGCTGCGACCAGTCCTTGGCTGAGCATCTTTGCAGATGCCGGCGATACAACGGGCGAGAAACTCAAGCTGGGAATCATCGGACCAGGTTCCAGAGGCCGTTTCCTGATGAAATTCCTCGTTGGAAACAGTAAGGTGGATATCGTGGCGATAGCCGATGTTTACCAGCCTTCAATAGAAGCCGCACTGGAAATTGTTCCTAACGCAAAGGTATATCGGGACTATCGCAAACTGCTGGAGGATAAACGTGTCCAGGCGGTGTTGGTGGCAACGCCGCTGAATAAGCATTTCCAGATTGTCATGGATGCTATGGAAGCCGGAAAGCATGTCTATTGTGAGAAGACGATAGGTTATGATATGGACCAGTGCAAGAAAATGTATGACAAGCATATTGAGACGGGTGTGGTGTTCTTTACTGGTCAGCAGCGTCTGTTTGATCCGCGTTATATTAAGGTGATGCAAATGGTCCATGACGGCATGTTTGGTGAGATAACCAAGGTGCGCTCCTGGTGGAATCGCAATGCCGACTGGCGCAGGGATGTCCCCGAACCCCATCTGGAGAAATTCATCAACTGGCGACTATACAAGGAATCCTCAAAAGGTCTCATGACAGAGTTGGCATGCCATCAGTTGCAGGTGGGGACCTGGGCTATAGGCAAGCTTCCCACAAGGGTGATGGGTCACGGTTCCATCAACTATTGGAAAGACGGGCGTGAGGTGTATGACAATGTTTCCACCCTGTATGTTTTTGTCGACGGCAGAAAAATGGAGTGGGGCAGCGACATCGCTAATAAGTTCTATGGTCTGGAAGAACAGATTCTCGGCTCAAAGGGTACCGTTGAACTCGAAAGAGGAAAATACTTTTTCGAGGAGATACCTCCGCAGCCGGCTTTCATTCAGATGCTCAACGAGTGGCAGAGTGATATCTTCGGTGACACGGCCTTTGCTGGTACAAGCTGGATGGCAGAGACAGCCAAGCCTAATATAGGGAAATACATCCTGGGCAAGAAACCTGAGGCTGACGGTTCATCCTTGCTGACAGAGGCCTTTGTTGAGGCTGCCATTTGTGGCCGCCAACCCTCTGGTATATTGGAAGAGGGCTATTATGCTTCCATATTATGCCTGTGGGGACATGAAGCCATAACCTCGGGTCAGATTCTGGATTTTCCATCTGAGTATTGTATTGACTATGATGTGTATG
This sequence comes from uncultured Prevotellaceae bacterium, assembly GCA_900318305.1. Classification (GTDB taxonomy): domain Bacteria; phylum Bacteroidota; class Bacteroidia; order Bacteroidales; family Bacteroidaceae; genus UBA6382. The sequence continues at coordinate 13,967 of ONKB01000128.1, forward strand.
ACACATCAACATCTAAAACCGAACATCTATGAAAGATATCGTCATAACAGTAAAGCGCCAGAAGACCGAGTTGAAGATATGGCTGGTATGCCTGGCTGTCGCATTCGGACTAAATGTCTATGCCATTATAGCCTATGAAGGCCAGTGGGCGGAACTGTATCACTCAATAGGATTCGTAGTGACGGCATCGTTTGTGATTTATGTCATTCTCCTGGTCATCCGCTTATGTTTTTATGGTATATGGCGGACGATAGGTAAATCTCAAAAAACAAAGTAAAAACAATAAATATGTCAACACGTAGAGAATTTTTGAAACAGATGGGTGTGGCTACTGCCAGTTTGGCTATGGCCGGTACACCGCAGATGCTGGCGCATCCTGTAAGCTCAAAAGAGCGTGCCGCCAGTAAGGAAGAGAAAGTAAAAATAGCATATATAGGCATTGGCTTCCGTGGAGAGCAGGATATCATGGAATTCAAGAAGACGGGTATGGTCGATGTCGTGGCTCTCTGTGATATAGATATGGGTGCAAAGCATACCCAGAAAGTACTTGACATGTATCCCAATGCCAAGCGTTTCAGGGATTTCCGTGAGATGTTTGAAAAATATGCATCCCACTTTGACGCCGTTTGTGCTGCAGTGCCTGACCACATGCATTTCCCCGTTGCCATGATGGCGATGAACTATGGCAAGCATATCTATCTGGAGAAACCGATGTGTCGTACTTTCCATGAGGCTGAACTGATGATGGCCAATGCCAGAAAACACCCGGAAGTGGTTACACAGGTGGGTAACCAGGGACATTCAGAAGCCAATTACTTCCAGTTCAAGGAATGGGTTAAGGCGGGTTTGATAAAGGATGTTACTGCTATCACTGCTCACATGAACAATTCCCGTCGCTGGCATCCGTTTGACTCAAACATGAAACATATGCCACAGGGTGAGGCGCTTCCCAATGCCGATATTGACTGGGATACTTGGCTTGGTGCATGTGGCTGGCGAGATTTCTCTGAGAAATATCATTATGGAAACTGGCGCTGCTGGTATGAATTTGGTATGGGTGCACTGGGAGACTGGGGAGCCCATATACTGGATACTGCTCACGAGTTTCTGAACTTGGGACTGCCATATGAGATTACAATGAAGCATGCCAAGGGACATAACGACTTCTTCTATCCCTATTCTTCTACAATACTGTTCCGTTTTGGTGCTCGTCAGGATATGCCCCCTTGTGATGTCACATGGTATGACGGTATAGACAACCTTCCTAAAGTTCCTGCCAATTATGGCGCCTCGGAATACAATCCTAATATCCCGTCAACCAATCAGGGTGACACACCTGTTGCCAAACTGAATCCGGGTAAGATAATCTATACCAAAGACCTTGTATTCAAAGGAGGCTCTCATGGCAGTACCCTGTCAATCCTGCCTTCGGCAAAGGCTGAGGAATGGAAGTCCAAGATGCCAGAGGTGCCGAAGAGTCCGAGCAATCACTATGTTAACTTCCTCCGTGCATGCAAGGGTGAGGAAAAGACGCGTTCACCGTTTGAAATTAATGGTGTCTTGTCGGAAGTGTTCTGCCTGGGTGTCATTGCACAACGCTTGAATACTCAGCTGTTCTTTGATGCACGCACAAAACAGTTCACGAACAACGAGTTTGCAAATGCTCTTCTTGTGGGCATGCCGCCAAGAAAAGGCTGGGAAGACTTCTATAAAATCTAATTGACAAAATGATGATAATGAAAAAGATATTGTTATTAGCCCTGATGCTGAATATGGGTTTTTCTTTGAATGCTCAGCAGAAAGACAACACATTGAATGAACAAGAACAGCGAGAGGGATGGAAACTGCTTTGGGATGGTAAAACTACCGATGGATGGCGAGGAGCCAAGATAGCCACTTTCCCTCAAAAGGGCTGGGTGATTGACAAGGGTGTTCTCAAGGTAAAACCTTCTGACGGCAGGGAAAGTGCCAACGGAGGGGATATTGTAACAACCCGCAAATACAGAAACTTTGTCCTTAAAGTTGATTTCAAGATAACAGAAGGAGCCAATAGCGGTGTCAAGTATTTCGTTGATCCTGACATGAACAAAGGCGAAGGTTCCGCTATAGGATGCGAGTTCCAGATACTTGACGATTTGCGTCATCCAGATGCAAAACTGGGAGTTAACGGTAATAGGAAGTTGGGGGCATTATATGACCTTATTCCCGTCTCAGACGATAAGCCGTTCAATATTAAAGAATGGAATACAGCGACGATTATCGTGAAAGACAACCATGTGGAGCATTGGCTGAATGGCGTAAAACTATTGGAATACGAACGCAATAACCAGGAATGGAATGCGCTTGTTGCTTACAGCAAATATAAGAACTGGCCCGATTTCGGCAATCGCAAAGAGGGAAATATCCTTCTTCAAGATCATGGTAACGAAGTCTGGTTCAAGAACATTAAAATCAAAGAACTGGAGTGACAGACATCGCCCACATCTTCAGGAAAGGTGTACATCAGAATATTATTTATGCATGGTTTCCGGCAATGTACACAAGGGTAGATGTGGTTCTTGTCTCAAATCAGGACGAAGCTTTCCTACTGGATGTAGTCAGTAAGTTCATTCTTGAAATTGATACCTTGG
>ONKB01000063.1 GCA_900318305.1 uncultured Prevotellaceae bacterium
CTTCCTTGCTATTCCCCAGGCCATATAGCAGGTTATTCTTAGCATCCACACACCATTGGGTGGTATGTGTCGTACTGAGTACCTCATCCTGATGGGATATTGTCTGCACCAGCTCCGATTTCATGCCGACAGGATCTACATGCTCTACAAACAGCACCTGATGTCTGCCGTTGGCATACTCGCTTGCATTACAACGCGTCACATAAAGCAAGGGCAACTTGTCACCCTTACGCAGGAATCTGTTGCCAAAACTTGCTACATTGGCATGATTAAACACCACAGGTAAATCATTAAACGACCCCAGCTTGAATTTCCCCTTCAGTGTCATCTTTCTGCCATCGATACGATAGACTGAGGCCATGCCAAAATGTTGCAGGCACAGCATATAGTCCTTGTATATATCCATCCCCTGAAAGGGCTTTTTGAACGATTTGTCCAATTTCCCCATATAGGTCACCTTAACCTTGTTACTCCTGCCCACAGGTTCACCTTCATAAGACACTACCTGCTGTGCACAGAGAATCAATGGCAATACCGTCAACAAAGCAGAAATCACATATCTCATTTTTTCTTCTTATTGTATTCTAATTAAATCATTGCTTATTCGAGTCCATATTCTAAACTCCCGCTCACTTCACCTGGATAACCAGATACTTGCTTATACTCCAGAATTCTTCGGGATTGTTTATGTAAAGAGTATATTGTTTACGGGCGTCCTTTTCAAGAGAATACGACCCTGAGGGATGCGACGTGAGCAGGGAGGCACTTTTCGAATAAAGTTTTATCGACTTCACTACCCGTGTGTCAATCTTAGTAAAATAGTCTTTCTTGAACTCTGAGTTTCTCAGCACCTGACTGCTCTTCACAATACCCTGCTCCTTCAGTTCCTTCCTCGTACCAAAGACATACCAGGCCGAATGCAGTTCCTTGTCCTGCCGGTTCACCGTTGCCGTTTTCTGGTCATTGGCCTCTTTGAGTGATGCCACATCGGTATGCAGATTAGCTATCTGTTTGTCCTGTTCCTCTATCTTGATGTCTTTCTCCATGAGTTTTTCTTCCAAGACCTTTATCTGCGCCTCCTTTTCTTCCATCTGGTGCATCAGCTCTTTGATGGCAATCTGCAGCTTTTCGGCGTTAATCGAGCTCGTCTTCAATTGTTGTTGCAGGCGGGCTATACGTTCCCTGTTCAGTTGCAGTGTGCGCTGGATAAACGAGATATTTTCCCTGATATTCTCCTTCACCACAGTTTCCGAGCCTGCACCGTCAAGGTCCATCCGACCCTGGGCCATATTGATTTCACGGAAACCCTCTTGTATGTCATTGAAAGTTCCCATGATGTCGTTTAGTTCCGCATCCTTTTGGTTAATGATATGCTCCAGCGAGTCACGCACCGTCTTCGCACGGGTCTCAATCCGTTTCGCATTATCGGTACACGCCATCCATAAACTGGCCGCCATCAATAGCAATACTGTTTTTTTCATATTAACTCCTTTTTTTGTGCCGCACGTAGGTGCAACATGTTTTTTTCTTCTTTTTCAGTCTTTCACCTTCCCTGCCATCACAATGACAAATTCCCCCCGGGGCTCATGTGCCGTAAAATGGGCTGTTACCTCATTCAGTGTGCCGCGCACAGCCTCTTCATGAATTTTGGAGATTTCCCTGCATACCGCCACCTGCCTGTCGCCCCCTGCCACTTCAGCCAGCTGCGTCAGCGTCTTCACCACCCTGTATGGCGACTCGTAGAGAACCACCGTGCGGTTCTCCTCCGCAAGACATGCCAGACGGGACGCCCGTCCTTTCTTCTGGGGAAGGAAACCCTCAAACACAAACCTGTCGCAGGGAAGGCCCGAAACTACCGTCGCCGGTATCACAGCTGTAGCACCCGGCAGGCACTGCACCTCCAGACCCAGTCTCACGCACTCTCTCACTACAAGGAATCCCGGATCGCTGATACCCGGCGTTCCCGCATCGCTCACCAGGGCTATTGTCTCCCCTGCCTGCAAGCGATTGGCTATGCCCTCCAGCCTGCCATGCTCGTTGTATTTATGGTATGACTCCAACCGGTTGCTTATGCCATAACGGGCCAGAAGAATCCCCGTCGTACGGGTATCCTCAGCCAGAATCAGGTCAGCCTCCTTAAGCACTTTCAATGCCCTGAGGGTGACATCCTCCATGTTTCCCACCGGTGTTGGTACAATATACAGCATATTGGTGCAAAGATACAAACATTTGTCAACATACCTCCCCGGCGAAGACATAAAAACATCGCCCACTTCTTTTTGTTTCTATCATAACTGTTAAGACGTAAACACGGTCTCAAAGCCTGAAAAATCCTGATATAAAGCAGAAAAACGGCAAAAATAATTGCCGGGCATATAAAAATCCGTACCTTTACAAAAGATTTTGTAAAGACACGGGAACAACGGGAGTCTCATCACCCCCCTCTTTATTCACTCCTGGCAACATAAACCAATAATTAAATATATGAAAAACACATCTGTAAAATGGGCTGCAGTGCTCGGCATAGTAATCTGCGGACTCGCATCGTGCGGCATTGATATGCCTAAGGAGACACAGACATC
>ONKB01000025.1 GCA_900318305.1 uncultured Prevotellaceae bacterium
AAAGACCCTGGAAAAGGCCCAAAAATGGAAGCAAAATGAGCGTCCGTTTTTAAGGCTTTTTGACCCCCAAAATGCCCGGTTCTGTCCATTTTTGTACTTTAAAGTACCAAAAAGGACAAAAAAATGGGAGCCTCAAAGTTTTTAGGGCAAACCCACTATGCTCAAAAGCCTATAGTCAGTCAATGCTTTGTCAGGAGTGACATTTGGTCAGCATAGTGTCATCAGCAGTATTCTTCTTGTTTCGGGTGTCACTGCAAAGCGCTGATCCACTCTCTGCCCTACAAGCCACACTATCTCACCACCGGAACAGACCACACACTGCTTCTGTTTTTCAAAGCGCGACATCTTCACGTCGGTCAGGTAATCGCTCACCAGTTTCCTGCCTTTCATACCGAAGGGCTGGAACCGCTCTCCGTGTCTCACATAGCGCAGCGTCAGTATCAATGCCAGTTTATCGGCATCCACCGCCACCCGGTCAGCCTCCTTGGGGATAGCCTCCAGTTCGTGGCGCTCCCTCATGGTCAGTTTGATGCAGCAGTCGCCCAGATGGGCCTCGGCGGGAGGAATGATAGCCACCTCGCGTTCCGGGTCCTCGTCAAGCGACTGCACCAGGATGCTTTCCCTGTCAATCAGCAGCCGGGCCTGAGCCGACTGGAACATCGCTCCGGTATGTCCCAAACTGCGGTATATGTCGTCCACCTGGGCAGAGTTGAACCCCAGGGGAAACAATATCTCGAACAACAGCAGATGGGAACTCTCACTCTCCATCAGCCGTGACACGTTGATTTTCAAGAGCAGCCCCTCCGGACGCTCCACAATGCAGTCTATATCCTTGGCTATTGCATGACGGAAATAGGTCTCCAGTTCGCCAAGGTGATCTACAGTCTGCTGTATCGCCTTCTCAATTGACGGATTCACCTCTCTCATCAGCGGCATGATCTGGAGCCTTATCTTGTTGCGCACCACGTCGGCCTCCATGTTAGAACTGTCATCCACGAAATCCTGTCCCAGTTCTTCGAGATAAGCCAGGATAGCCGTCTTGGAAAAACCCAGCAACGGACGTATGATATCACCGTTACGGTATCTCATACCTATCAGCCCCTTCAGTCCAGTACCCCTCATCAGGTTCACTATCACCGTCTCAGCATTGTCGTTCTGGTGATGTCCCACCGCTATCTTATTGTAGCCGTATTCCTTCTGAAGGCGTGCAAAATAGGCATAGCGCAGTTCCCTTGCTGCCATCTCGATGCTCAGGTGTTGCGCCGCCGCATACTGGCGTGTGTCAAAATCCGTTATGTGAAGCTCAACGCCGAGTTCCTCGCACAACCGTTCCACGAAGGCCTCGTCACGCATTGACTCATCGCCTCTCAGGTGGAAGTTACAATGGGCTGCGCCGCAATGATATCCCAGAGCCAGCAACAGGCGCAACAGCGCCACAGAATCAGCTCCGCCACTCAGGGCAACCAGTATTTTGTCGGAACCTGCAAACAGGCCCCGTTGCCCTATAACATCTGCTACTTCTTTCTCAAAAGCTTTCATCAGGGTGCAAAAATAACAAATTCCCGACAAGGGAAAACACAAAAAATCATTTAATCACTTGTATATTTGAAAAATTTGCTTACCTTTGCAAACGCTAAGCCAAAATGGTACCTTGACCGAGTGGCTAGGTAGCGGTCTGCAAAACCGTGTACGGCAGTTCGAATCTGCCAGGTACCTCACAAAAAAGACAGAACACATTCACAGGTGTTCTGTCTTTTTATGTGTTCCCGAAGACAAACACATCAGTGACTTTTCTTATTCTGGATGTCGTGCTGGAGTTTGCGTTCAAAGAAACGCACCTTCTGGACAGCTTCATCGTGGTAGAAATCAAGGGTATCCTTGGCAATCTTGTCAGGGTTGACAATACGGCTCATCTCCTCCTCCATAGCCTGCAGCTCTGCTTTTGACTGGGCAATGTTGATGGAGTCCAGCAGTATGATGCCAGCCTCACGGGCATTGAGTGCCCGGGGAAACTTTGCCCGCATGGAGTCGATACAGGCTTTCGCCATGTCATAATCGCCGGCAAGGAAACTGGCACGCGACATATCGAGAAAACGGTTTGCCTCTTCTTCAGGATTGCTCTTTGAGCCACACGCCGCAAACAGGACGGCACATAAGAGTAATAATACAGTTCTTTTCATGAGTTGATTATTTGTTACTGTTGCCAAAAGTACAACTATTAGGCCGAACTTTAGTAATTTTGCACCAAGAAAAGATGAATTCACGTCCAAAATGACTCTCCTCAGCCAAGACGATATCATACGCCACCTTGACAGCAAGCTGTTTCACCTACTGAGCCAGACTGCCGACGAGCTGGGCCTGCCCTGCTATGTCATCGGCGGCTATGTGAGAGATCTGTTTCTGCAACGCCCCAACAAGGATATTGACGTGGTGGTCGTGGGAAACGGGATAGCCATGGCTGAAAGCTTTGCGAGACACTTGGGAAAAGGTGCCCGCCTGTCGGTATTCAAGAACTTCGGCACGGCACAGGTGAAATACAAGGGAACAGAGATAGAGTTTGTAGGAGCGCGCAAGGAAAGCTACAGCCACGACTCACGGAAGCCGGTGGTGGAAAACGGCACCCTGCAGGAAGACCTGGAGCGAAGGGACTTTACCATCAACGCCCTGGGCATCTGTCTCAACAGCCAGCACTTCGGCGAACTTATTGACGCCTTTGACGGCATAGCCGACATGGAGGACCACCTCATACGCACACCACTGTCAGCAGAGATTACCTTCAGCGACGACCCCCTGCGCATGATGCGCTGCATACGGTTTGCCACACAGCTGCATTTTGACATTGACGAAGAGGCTTTTGATGCCATCGTGAAGGATAAGGAGCGCATCAGGATTATCAGCTATGAGCGCATCAGCGAGGAACTGAACAAAATTATCATGGCAGACTCCCCCTCAAGAGGATTCATCGAGTTGGAGCGTACCGGGCTGCTGGAGATTATCCTCCCCGAACTCTATGCCCTCCAAGGCAGGGAGACACGCAACGGAGTCAGCCACAAAGACATCTTCTACCACACCCTCGAGGTACTTGACAACGTGAGCCGGCTTTCCGACAACCTGTGGCTGCGCTGGGCTGCCCTGCTCCACGACATAGGGAAACCCCGCAGCAAGGCCTGGAGCCAGACTGCCGGATGGACCTTCCATAACCACAACTACCTGGGGCAGCGCATGGTTCCCAACATTTTCAGACGGCTGAAACTGCCGTTGAACGAGAAGATGAAATATGTGCAGAAACTCGTGGACCTTCACATGCGCCCCATCAGCATCTCAGATGAGATTGTAACCGACAGTGCCGTGAGACGCCTGCTGTTTGAGGCGGGCAATGACATTGACGACCTGATGACACTCTGCGAGGCAGACATCACAAGCAAGAACGAGGCAAAGAAAAAACTCTTCCTGCACAATTTTGAGATAGTGCGCCGCAAACTGAAGGATATCGAGGAAAAGGATCGTATCCGTAATTTCCAGCCGCCTGTCGATGGCGAGGAAATCATGAGGGTGTTCCATCTGGAACCCTGCCAGACAATAGGCTCGTTGAAATCGGCCATCAAAGACGCCATTCTTGACGGAATGATTCCCAATGAACACGATGCCGCCTACGAGTTTATGCTGAAAAAAGCAGCAAAAATGGGGCTGCTTCCTTATGAAAAATAATCAAGCCTCTATTTTTTTACCACGACTTTCCTTGCCGTGCCGTCTTTGTAGCGGATGATGTTCAGGCCCTTCTGAGACTTGGCCCAGCGCCTGCCGTCTAGCGAGAAGACACCTTCTGGCTGGGATGTCTTCACCTTCGTTGGTTTTATGGCAGACAGGTCACGTGCCGTTATACAACTTCTGTCAAACCGGTCCCAGGGATAAGTCGTGGCATACTCCTCCACACAACCCATGGGAACAATGAGTTTCCTTCCCTTGATAACACGGGTGCATTTCTTCTCTTTATTATCATACCCGTAGTCACCAAAGGTTTTTTCTGACAGACAATATGGCGGGACTTCTTTGTTGACATACAACCTTCTGATACCAACAAGAACATATTCTCCGATATCCCTGATAGTTGCCGGTATCTCCAATTCATCCCATGCATAATAAAGGTAATGACTCCCGAACGCTTTATTACGTATAAACTCCAAGCCATAGGGCAGTTTGGGAGCTTCCAACCATTTACACCCCTCGAAAGCGTTTTCTCCGATAGATTTCAATCCTGAGCCGAACTCTACTGTATGCAGGCCTGCGCAGTCAAGAAAAGCCTCCTTCTCTATCTCGGTAACCGAGGAACAGAATTTGACATAGTTTAAGGTGGAACAACGGTAAAAGCAGTGCTGAGGTATCCGGGTCAGGTGTGTATTGCCTTCCTCAAATACAACAGACTGTAAGGCTGTATCCGTAAACGAATATTCGGATAGTGTCTGTGTTGATTTGGGTATTGTCAGTTCCCTCAGCCCTGTATCCCGAAAAACAAACTGACCTATATGATGAAACCATCTGTTGTCTTCCGGCCAGACAAGTTTCGTCATGTAACTGCCGGCAAAGCCATAGTCGTCTATATACGACAGCCCATATGGCAGGATGACAGTATCAAACTCACAGGCAGCATTAGATGTCTCTGGATGTAAGTGGTTATAGTGGAAAGCATGTTTGCCGATTCCAACGACGGTCATCATGGTATCTGGGTCACCGTTGTCCCAGTTGCCTCTATTGAGTACTACTTGCTCTGGTATTCTGAGTATGTCACATCTGTATTCTGCGCCCTTACATAAAGCCACTTCACAGCTTAACTCTTCTTCATCCACCACGTTATAGTACAGCATGACGCTGTCCTCGTTGGGGACACAGAAGTCCCATGCCCACACCGACGGGATGTACAGAAGAAAAGACAAGATGACAATCAGCAGCCTCATGATTATCAATATTTATACGATATTTGTCACAAAATTATAGATAATTCACAAAAAAACAAATTATTCGCCTGATATTTTTCATTAATATTGGTCTATTGGGGTCAGGAAAAAATAATAAAAAACAGAATCGCCAGCGGAGACACACTTCTCAGTCACTATGTGACAACAGCCTCGCTCTGAGGAGAGGCTGCAATACTTAAATGAGCAACAGTATAACTGTCAGGACAGAGCAGATGATGACTGCGAGGGTGAGCAGAATCCACATCATGCGGAACACTTTGTACACACCGGCCTTGCGAATGGATATGAACAAGGGGACAAATGCCAGCAGGGCATAGCACACTATGGCCACAAGATAGAACAGGGCAAGAAACTGCTTCATGCCTTCCCTTGTTTTCTGACCAGCAGAGTCAGTCCTACGAATGTGAACAGGGCATTCAATATCAGCAGTTCGTAGCTGAAACGGTATCCGTTGAACCACTCCACTGAGTTCTTGTCAAGAATGAAACACAATACGGGTGCCACAATGGCCACCCAGGGTATGTATTTATCCCTGACCTGCCAAGGAGTGAGTATGCCGAAGGCAAACATGCCCAATATAGGACCGTAGGTATAGCTTGCAAGGATATAGACAGCATCAATGACACTGGTATTGTTCAGGAGGTTGAACACATAGATAACCAAGGCCATGAGCAGTGCCATGCCGGCATGGACATAGCGACGAGTACGGGCTGTGGCCTGTTCATTGCTGCGGTCGGCATTGAGGATATCGACAGTGAACGAAGTCGTGAGTGCTGTCAGGGCAGAGCCTGCAGCACCGAAGGCTGCGGCGACAAGACCTATGAGGAACAGTATGCCAACAACAAGAGGCAAATATCCTCCCGTGGCCACCTTGGTAAATATCTCATCGCCCTTGCACTGGGTCAGCTCAGGACCCACATGGGCAGCAAAGATATACAGCAGGACACCGAGCATAAGGAAGAGAGATATAACGACAAACTGCATGAATATGCTGACTATCATGTTTTTGCGGCTCTCGCTGGAGTTCTTGCAACTAAGGTTGCGCTGCATAAGGTCCTGGTCAAGTCCCGTGGTGGCAATAATGGTAAACACGCCGGCAAAGAACTGCTTGGGGAAGAAACGGCGGTCATTGACGTCGTCAAAGAAGAACACCTGCGACATATCGTTGCCGAAGATGGCCTGACACACCCCACCGAGACTAAAGCCGAGCTGCCGGGAGATGAACCAGATGCACAGCACCACCGAGAGCACAAGACACATGGTCTTGAACAAGTCGGTCCATATCACAGTCTTCACACCACCCCTGTAAGTATAGAGCCACACCACAAGCATAGTGACCAGGGCATTGAACAAGAAAGGTATGCCCAGCGGGGCAAATATCAGTATCTGCAATGTGAGGCATACCAGAAACACCCTCACGGCTGCCCCAAGCATCTTGGATACAAAGAAAAACCATGCACCGGTATGGTAACTGCCCATGCCGAAACGGCTCTTGAGATACTCATAGACACTGACCAGTTTCATGCGGTAATACAACGGCACGAGGACAAAGGCGATGATAAACTGCCCGACGATGAATCCCATCACCATCTGGAGATAGGCAAAGTGGCTTGCCTGCACCATTCCCGGCACCGACACGAAAGTGACTCCCGATATGGTGGAGCCTATCGTTGCAATAGAGACGACAATCCACGACGACTGACGGCCACCGACAAAAAAGCCGGCATTGTCGGCCTTGCGGCTTGTAACATACGAAATGGCAAACAGGGTGGCGAGATAAAGCAGAACCGTAATTCCGGCAATAACAGGGGTAATCATATTTTCTTGAATTTTACAGATGACAGATAATAGTTAAACACCTCAGGGGACCAATTATTCCTTATACAGCAGGTAAGGCTTGCGTTGCTTCTTGAACCGGACCACATCTTGTTTCCAGGTGGCCTTGATCTCACGGGCTGACTTGCCAGCCATAATCATGGGACGGACATAATCCACACCGATGAGCAACTCAAAGAAACGCGTAAAGAACTTCTCACCCATACCCACTGCTTGATAGGCATCAATGAGATAAGCCAGGTTCACACCCTCACGCCATATCTTCTTGTCAGAGAGCTGTCGGAGGTCAACACCATAGCATGTCTGGTCTTTCAGCACAGGCTCCTTGGCACCCGGCACGCTGCGCGGCGTAAAGGCAAAGGGGTAGCCTTTCATGGCAGGATGGCCATACATCTGAAAAGGTCCATCAGTGCCACGTCCCAGACTGGCCACAGTACCCTCAAAAAAGCATATGGAAGGATAAAGATATATTGACTTCATATTGGGCAGGTTGGGCGAAGGGGCTATCGGTAAGTCATAGCGTGAGCGGTGGGTGTAGTTGGCACAAGGTATCACCTTGAGATGGCACGTCATGCCGTCGTCGAGCCATTTCTCACCGTTTATCATCAGGGCAAGCTCTCCCAGTGTCATGCCGTGGACAACGGGTATGGGCAGACCGCCTACCCCGCTTTTGAATTTCATGTCCAGTATGGGACCGTCCACATAGAAGCCGTTGGGATTCGGGCGGTCAAGGACCATGACCTGCCTGCCCTCCTTCGCACAGGCATTCATAATTTTCAGCATCGTGACATAATAGGTATAGAAACGCAACCCCACATCCTGAATATCCACCACTACAACATCATAGGCACGTACCAGCTCCGTGAGCGGTGTCTTGTTGGAACTGCCATACAGCGAGATAATGGCAATGCCCGTCTTCTCGTCAACCTCATTATTGACATGCTCGCCGGCATCAGCCTTGATGCGGAAACCATGCTCAGGGGCAAAGATAGCCTTCACGTCAATGTTCTTCTCTACAAGGAAGTCAACAATGTGTTTGTCGCCGGCCATGCCGGTAGAATTGGAATAGACACACACTTTCTTCCCCTGCAACAGCGGAAGATACAACTCCGGACGCATGTCGCCGGTAAGGATTTCAGAAGCGCACATCAGCGTACACCCGGCAAGACAGCCTGCCAATAGACAAATAAACTTTTTCATTCTGGTTATTCTTTCTGCAAAGGTAAAAAACAAATGTTGATATTCAACCCACAAGCCGGATAAAAAGTTTCTGGGCTTAGCCCAATGGAGGCAGGTTTATCCTTCCCGCATGACGACTTTTTCTCCAATATTCACGACATACCCTTCCTTAATATGAAATTATTTGTTACTTTTACATCATCTTTTATGGAACTATTATGAAAAACTTGTTTGTATTCTTTCTTTCCATCTTCTCTGCCGCCATTCTGCCAGCAAAGAAGACATGTGAGGTGAAAATCATCTCCTACAATATCCGTTATGAAGGTGCGCCATCCGACACCGGAGCCATCAACTGGCAAAACCGCAAGGAGGCAACCATCAACATGATTCGCCAGGAACAGCCTACCGTCATTGGCTTCCAGGAGGCCAGACCCGGGCAGACAAACTATGTTATTGACAACCTGCCGGAGTACGGCCACATCTATGCCAAGATGGACAGGGGCGAGATTCCTGCCGGCAGTTCGGTGCTGATACTCTACAAGAAGAAAACCTGCGAACTCATGGACTGGGGCTATTTCTGGCTGGGCGAAGATCCTTCCGAGGAAGTGAAAGGCTGGGATGCCCACAACCTTCGCCCCACATCATGGATCAAACTGCGTGACAAGAAGAGCAAGAACGTTTTCTATTATTTCAACACCCACCTGGACCACAAGGGCAAGGTGGCCCGCATCAAGGGTGTTGACCTGCTCATACGGAAGATGAAGGAGATTGCCGGCGAGGATGCCCATCTCATCATCGGCGGTGACATGAACAGCACCCTGCAGACAGCCTTTGACATTGAAGGCAACGGCAAGCCACAGAATGTTCTTGAGCCGTTCTTCAAATGGATGAAAGGCGGCCGGGAGACAGCTCCCGTCACAGACAATCACTTTACCTTCAACGGCTTCAATGCAGAGAAGATACAGTACTGGCTCGACTATATATTCTACCGTAATGCCACGGCGCTGAAGTTTGAAACGCTGACCAAGGACTACGGAGCACCCTATATATCCGACCACTACCCCATCGCACTGAACATTAAATTCTAAGCCAATTTGAGAAGAATCCTTATCGTCGTGCTAAGCACGCTGACACTACTCTGTGCCACTGCCAAGAAAGGCAGCAACGAACTGAAGGTCATGAGTTACAATATACGTCACGGCTACGTTGAGAAATCCGACACAGGACTGAAACACTGGGACAACCGCAAGTTTGCCTCTGTCAACATGATCAACTCAGAGAAACCCGACATCATCGGTTTCCAGGAAATGAGAGCCGCACAGCAGGAATACCTGGCAGGAGAGCTGCCCCAATATGAGGAAGTATTCCATAGCCGTGGCAACACAAAATACATCATGTTTCTCAAAGAACGTTTCCAGAAATTGGAACAGGGCTGTTTCTGGCTGAGCGAGACACCTGAGAAAAGTTCCCTGGGCTGGGGTGCCTCAAGCATCCGCCCAACCTTGTGGGTGAAACTGCTGGACAAAAAGACAGGCAAAACCGTTTTCTTCTTCGACACCCATCTTGACGTCAGCAGTTTTGAGGCTCGCATCAAAGGCGCCGCCCTCAATATTGAGTACATGAAAAAAATCTGTGGAAAGAAAGCCATTCAGTTTATTGTCGGTGACATGAACACCCAGAAAGAGGAAGATCTGACTGCCTTTGAGTCCTGGCTGAAGAACGGACGCAAGAACGCTCCCGAAACCGACGACAGCCCCACATACCAGGGTTTTGGCTACAGCAAGAACTGGACACGACTTGACCACATCTATTACCGCAATGTAAAGCCCGTGAGATACCAGGTGCTGAACGGCAAGAACTATGGTGTGGAATACATCTCAGACCACTACCCCGTCATGCTGACAGTGAGATACTGACCAAGTACCACAGAACTCACGTCAGGTTATTTCTGTTCTGCTTTCAAGCGCCTGTAAATATCAAGGAATCCCGGCGTAGCGGCTGCTTCCAACGGACGGTAGTTAATCTTCAGGGCATCCAGTCGCATGGTCTGTCCTACCAGACGGTAAACAAAATCATCCCAGTTCTGACTGCCGTCAGCCGTCCAGGCCTTCTCTGCCAACGCAAGGATGCGGGGGAAAACCATATATTGCATACGCGCTTCCGTGGGAATATACTCGCCCCATATATTGGCCTGTATGCCTTTGACCAGGCGTTTCTGCTGAGGAGTCAGGTCGGCTGGAACAATATCACTCGTGTAGAGTTTCTTTATCGTCGTACTGTCCTGGCCATAATCAAAGTAGCAGAAGGTAGTAGGACAGCAAATGACCTCATTGCCACCGCTGGTTGACTTCTGCACCACATCGGTGTGGTATCCCTGCCACCAGTTTACCGTCGCCGTCGGTGACACGCCACCTTCAAGAATCTCGTCCCAGCCTATAAGCCTGCGGCCGTGCTTGTTGAAGAACTTCTCCATCTCGCGGGTAAACCACGACTGCAACTCCGCCATATCTTTCAATCCCTCTTTCCTGACACGTTCCTGGCACAGCGGGCAGTTCTCCCATTTTTTGCGCTGAACCTCATCACCGCCAATCTCGGCATAGCCGAAGGGAAAGAGCCGGAACACCTCCTTATAGACATTCTTGCAGAACTTCAACGTAGCGTCACTGCCCACACAGAGCGGATCAGTGCCGTCGTGGGCACATCCCAGCCACGGGTAACATCTTGTTGCCATGTGGTTATGACCCGGCATATCCAATTCGGGCACCACATCAATACCCCTCACCGCAGCATAAGCCACAATCTCCTTTATCTCCTTCTGGGAATAATAACCACCATAGACTTCCTTGCCATCCTTGGTCTTGAAATAGGCTCTGGGCAGTTTCATTGCAGGATCATTGCCTTCTTTAGCCATTTTTTCGCAAGCCACGTCGATATTTTCCTTTGCAGGATCTCGCCAGGCACCCTTGTCGGTGAGCAAGGGGTATTTCTTAATCTCTATACGCCATGCCTGACTGTCAATAAGGTGCCAATGGAACTTGGAAAATTTATATAGTGCCATGTGGTCAAGGAAACGCTTGGTTTCCTCCATGCTGTAGAAATGACGCACGGGGTCAAGCATCATTCCCCGCCACTCATAGGCAGGCTTGTCGCTGATTTCAACCGTAGGCACCGTCCACACCTTGCCAGCCACCTTTGATGGCGACTCTATCTCATGGGGCAAAAGCTGTCGCAGGGAGGATATGCCATGAATGATACCCTTGTATGATGCAGAGGCAATGACAATACCGTTGGCTGAGACCGATAAGGTATAACTCTCATCCTCCGGATTCTTGTTGTCCGCCAGCACCAGACAGATATCTCCCCTGACACCCTTCCTGACTTCAAAACTATAGCCCGTAGCAGGAGCCAGTTTCTCAACGAGATAGCCGGCTGCCGGTTTCAGGAGTTTGTTGTTGTAAACTACTGTCGCACCATCGCGCAACTGATAAGTGCCATTAGTCTCCTTCACACTGGAAGGCAACGGCACAATATTGATACTTGCATTACTGACAACAACACTTACCATAGTCATAATAATTAATAGAAACTGTTTCATTATCTGTGAATTATAATTTGTCTTATCTCAATAAAAACGTACAACCTCCGTAGGGCAGATACCTAATGGCCATACAAAGTTAGTCAAAGAAAAGTGTTTCAGGCAGTAAAGCCATAAGAATTATTTTCAACACAAATCACAAAAAATTAACAATAGACAACGATTATTTGAAAAATTTTTCGTTACTTTGTGACATCAAAACAAAAGCATCTGTCAAGATTCTCAACAAAATATTAATTTCTAAATAAAAAGGCTCATGAAAAAAATCTTTCAATTCTTAGCGTTGTCTCTCCTGATAGCGCAGAGCAGTGCAACATTTGCCCAAGAGGACAAAAACCTGTTCAATCACCTCAACGTAGGTCTGACAGTGGGTACTGACGGACTTCCCGGCATTGATGTTGCCGCACCCATAGGCAACTATGTACAGGTTCGCGCCGGCTATTCCTTCGTTCCCAAATTCAAGTTCAAGGCAAATATCAATTATACACGTAACGGTGGTGCCTTACAGGGATCTTACAAAGACAAAATCGCCATCAAATTGAACAAGGGCGACTTTAAGTTGCTCTTTGATGCCTTCCCTTTCAAGAAGAGTTCCTTCCATGTTACTGCCGGTGCCTACATCGGAAGTTCTGATTTCGCCAAGATCAATAACGATGGTCCTATTTCAGGTGTTGCCCCAAATGAGTGGGGTACAGCCAAGATTCAGATTTCCAACAATCCGGCACACATGTTCTCAACTGACGAGAACGGTAACATCAAAGGCCGTGTCAGGGTAAACAGTTTCAAGCCTTACATCGGTGTAGGTTTCGGCCGCGCCGTATCAGCCGACAAGAAGGTGACTGTCAACTTCGACCTCGGTATTCAGCTGTGGGGCAAACCCAAACTCGAGATTTGGAGCTACGACATTGCCGGAGTTGACAACAAGTGGGTAGAACTTAAGAAAGCAGACTTTGATGTAGTAACGGATGGTGCCGGCAATATTATCAAGAAAAAGGACAAAGACGGTTATGACGTCTGCAACATCTGCGGCAAAATATTTGCCTATCCAGTATTGTCAGTACGCGTAGGTTTCAACGCATTCTAAGCAAACATAAATCAAATCAATTAACTATAAAACATTAAAAGACTCATGAAAAAGAATCTATTTTTAGCAGTCGCACTATTTGTCGGTGCTATTGGTTTCACTGCATGCAGCAGTGACAGTGATGATAGTAACAAACTGCCTGACACCAGTACCCTTTCAGGTGCCACTACTCTGGAATTTGAGAGCAGCATCTACTACAACGGTTTCAATTCCCCTCTGCAACTGACAGGCTTTGAGGCAACACCCAAGACAAATAACGAGGGTACCGCCATGCTACAGTACACAAGATACATACCACCACGTGCAAAAGAAATGAAAGCATATGTACCTGCAGTTCATTATCAGATATATGCCTACACCTATAGGGACGGCGTTTACACCATCGCTGGGTTTGGTACCGTAACTGTCAAGAAAGAAAACGGCCAATTGAAGCTATCCATTAAGCCTGACGGCGCCACAGAGGAAACCGTTACAGCAACGGCAGTTACTCCGACAGTAAACGATCCTGTTTCAAAATCACTCTACCGCTCATGGATAGTTGCCAAGACAGAGTTTACTTATACAGAAATAAATTCAGACGGTACAGAGAAAAAAGCTGTAGGTGCACAATTCGCACATGCCGATCTGGTGAAAATGGGTGAGTGGCTGTTACAGAACGAAAATGTTGACATTAGAAGACAACTTGGCAGCAGAGGCGGCATTGAGCGCATTATATTTGACATGAACGGACTGTTTATAATTCATTTCACTGGAAACAACGGTTACAACGCTACTGTCAATGTTGCTCAGATGAAATGGGTTAAACAAGGCAAAGAATTTGATTTCTCCTGGCTGGATGAAGAACTCATGGGCAACAACAACTTTGAGAACGGACAGGGTACCATCACTGTGGACAACGGCAAAGGCATAGCTACACTGGGCCTCGCCGGTGACATTACTCAGAATGCCAATAACGGCACACGCTACAAGGTAGCCTTGACCCTTACCTTAAAGCCGGAATAAATCATACAATAGTATAACCTAAAAAAATGCAGTCAGAAATGACTGCATTTTTTTGTTCACGAAATATGTGATGGCTCTGTAGGAGACACAGCATCCTGAACTCTCAAAATCAGTTATTTTTTCTCCACAAGGCGATAATGTCCCTGAACGAGATGTTTCTCCTCGTTGCTGACAGGCATTACCACAGTTGCCGTACTGCCTACAGGAACAGTGACCTCAACAGCCACCTCATTGGCATCATGATGAACAGAGGAGATGATTTTGCCGTAAGGACTCTGGACAGCATACCTCACATCATTCAGCGCATCCACCAGCACAGGCCTGACAAAGAAATGCCTGTAGCCAGGATGACGCTCATCAATCTGCAAGCCGGCGAGATAACGATAGAGCCAGACGAGGCCGCCACCATACATGGGGTGGTTATGTGAGTTGGCACCGTCCCACTGTTCCCACGTCACCGTTGCCCCTTGTTCTATCCAATGACCGAAACTGGGGAAATCTGTCTGGTTCAGCACCGTGTATGCCACATCGGCCATACCGTTCTCCGCCAAGACCTCAAAGAAATAGCGTGCAGCAAGAAATCCCGTGTTGATGTGTCCCTTGTATTTCACCATAATCTCATGGCGCAGGGTATTGATGACATCCTGACGAACATCAGCAGGCACCCCCATACGCAGGGCATAGACATTGCTGCCATAGTCACCGTAGGTTTTATTGGCTTTATCGTAGAAACGGCGGTGGAATGCCTTCCTTATCCTGTCTGCCAGACTGGAATAACGGCTTGCCTCTTCCGTCTTGCCCAGCGCCTGTGCAGCCCGGGCGGTATAGTCCAGGCACATCCACATAAAGAATGTATGCACCAGTTCTGTGGAGGGATAATCATAGGGCGGAGTCCAGTCACCGAGGTTAAACCACCTGTTGGGAGTGGTACTGCCGGGATTGGTTTTCTGCTGAAGCATGGTACTGTCAGGGGTGAGCCAGTCAAACATCTGATCAACCTGCATGGTCATCGCCTCAAAGCAATCCTCCAGCATTCTGCGATCACCATAATACAAATAGTATGTCCAAGGCATGATATTCATTGCAGCCCCCCAGGCTACACCACCGCCGCAACCAGGTTGCCACGGTGCACCGTTGGGAACATAACCCGTCTTGACATTCTGCACATCGCGCATGTCGCGAATCCATTTCTGGTAAAATGCCGCAGCGTCAAAATTGGACATCACCATAGCACATGCCGCCTGTCCGTCACCGGTATATGCAGAACGCTCCCTGTGGGGACAATCACTGGCAATACAGCCATGCATGTTGTCGAGCTGGGAACGCTGCCAGATGGCATTGATTTTGTTTATCAGCGTGTTGCCTGACTCAAACTCAGCACACAGGGGAACATCGGTATTCACCGCCTCGGCCTGTAGCTGACGAGCATCCAGATGCCGCACTCCCCTGATAATGGCTTTGGAAAAGACATACCATGTGAAACGGGGTGCATAGTTCACCGGAGCGGAATCCTTGAAAACATAGCGGTGAATTCCCAGAGGAGATTCGCAAATGTATTTTATATCCAGTGTATCGCCTTTCTGTGCGCTGACGCCCTTGACCCGAATCCAGCCAGAAATCTCCTTACCGAAATCAACCTCATAGGAACCATCTTTCAGTCTTGTCAGAGAGAGTGGACGAAGTATCTCTGTTATCTTGTCAGAGGGTGATGACTGTGCCGTCAGTCTGCCGTCGGGTTTTATGGCTGGAACTGCCGCCTGCCAACCAGAGTCGTCACACCAAGGCGCCGCCCACGCACGGGTCTCCTTATTGGCATCATACAGTTCGCCAACGTATGGACCGTTTCTCAGGATAGCAGAAGGCTTGGTCTTCCATGAAGTATCAGAAACAATGAATTCCTCGGTACCGTCCTTATACTCAATCCTCAGCTGGCACAACAGACAGGGCTGCCCGAAAGTGCAGACCCAATGACACTGACAGTCGTAGAAGCCGTCACCCAATATAACACCCAAGGCGTTGTCGCCTCGCCTTAACCGATGTGTCACATCGTAAGAAAGATATAGCACTCTGTAGTCACGGAAACTATCGTCAATGGCTATACTTGCCGTCCTGATACCCGGGCGGCTGGTATAATTGGTAAAGTTGGGCACAAGGTAGTCGTCACCTACCCTCTCGCCGTTCATATACAACTCAAAATAACCCAAACCGGTGATGAACACTTTGGCCCGTCTGATTTCCTTCTCTACCTTAAAGGACTTTCTCATCAAAGGAGCCTTCTCGTCAAATGGTGCGCCTATCCACTGCGCCTTCCACTCAGAATCGTCCAGAAGACCCATGCCCCAATGGGCAGGCTCACTCCAGGCCGAAACCTTATTTTTCTGATTCCATACCCTCACGCGGTACCAGTAATCCTGTCCGCTGCAAAGCTGCCTGCCTTCATAGGGAATAAGACAGGAAGCATCCCCCTTGCGTTTCCCGGTGTCCCAGGCATCACATTTACCCCTGAGCAAATTATCTCTTGCCGTGGCAACCTGAATCTGGTAGGCACTCTGCGCCTCACCCTGCGCCGCAGGGGAAGAAGGCTGGTTTATCCATGATATGCGGGGATGCTGAACATCCAACGTGGAAGGATTACTCATGTGTTCTACCCTCAGTGACGTCACTTTAAGTTGGGCATACATAAAAGATGCAGCCAACATGAAAAAACAAAGAAATGCTCTTTTCATATCCTTTATGGTTTCAGAACAGAAGTATCTGGCAAGCCATGAAAGAACTACAACTGTTTTCTTTCAGCCATACACTCCCACAATGTAAAAACAACTCCCTTCAGAATGTCTTGCGAAGGACATCTTCCCATATCTTGTAACCAGCCTCGTTGAGATGCAGTCCATCAGTGGAGAGTTCGAGGCGGAGAGAATTGGTGTTATTCTCCTTGTAGAGAGGGAAAAGGTCAATATATTCTATTCCATAGGTATCGGCCAATTTCCGCAAATCGGCATTGATACGGGGAATCATATCTGTCTTGCCTTTGAGGCGGCTGTATCTTCCAGTGGATTCATTGATGGGCAGAAGACTCTGCAAAAAAATCCTGGTAACCGGAGACTCGCGCCGTATCTTGGCTATCACCTTCTCAATATTACCGACAATACTGTCCTTGGTGGCATTGTGGGACACATCATTAACGCCTGTCAACAGATATATACGTTGTGGCTTGCCTTTCACGATATCGTCCAGACGATCATATATACCAAGGGCCTCATCACCGATGATACCACGATTCACCACATGCTTTCTTTTGAGGCGCTTGCCCCAGTCGCCACCGCCTTCTGTCAGGCTGTTGCCCAGCATGACAACGTCCTTAGAAGTAATAGCAGGTTCATTCTTGAAAGCCTCAACACGCTTGTAATAATAATCATGATATATACGCGGATTGTCTTTAATGCTGGAAGCAATGATATTGGCAATCACCGAGCGCAACCTCACCACGCCGTGACCATCCTCAGGATGAACGGAATTGATCAGCATAATCAGGCCGAGGTCTGCCTCCGGGTCAATGACCACAGTAGTTCCTGTATATCCGGTGTGCCCGAAGGTTTTATTGCTGAACAAGTCGCCGTTGCAGGAAGAATAGGCAGAATGCAAGTCCCAGCTCAGCGAACGTCCGAAGCGCTCAAAGCCATAGGGTATCGTTGTCATTGCCTTGACGGCCTGGGGTGACAGGATGCGTACTCCGTTCCATTCACCGCCATTAAGCAGCATTGAGACATATATTCCCAAATCCTCAGCACAGGTAAACAAACCTGCGTTGCCCGAGATACCACCATTCATGATGCGTGCGAGAGGATCGTGAACCTGTCCGCGAAGTACACTGCCATCCTTCTGTTTCTCAGTCGGAGCTACAATGGGAAGCAGGCTGTCGGCTGGCAGGTAACAGGTATGATACATTCCCAGAGGACGGAAGATGTTCTGCTCAGCATAGTCTTTCAACGTCTGTCCCGTAATGTTCTGGATAACATTCTGCAATGTTATAAAATTCAGGCAGCTATAGCGCATGTGTATCTCAGGACAAGTATCCCGGCGGCAAGTGGAGATATACTCCATCATTCCCTTGGGATTCGGAGAGCCGTATTTCTTCTCCAATGTCTGGACAGGACCATATGCAGGCAGGCCAGAGGTATGTGTAAGGAGGTGGATAATCCTAATCGTCTCCTCGTCACGGGTTCCTTGTTTCCAGTTCAGGAACTCAGGGACATATCTGTTTACTGGATCTAAAAGACGGAATTTGCCTTGTTCCAACAGTCTCATGGCACTCGTACCGGTACCGATTGGCTTGGAGCATGATGCCATATCGAAAATCGTGTTTGTGGTCATTTTCTCAACCGTAGGATATACGCTGCGATTGCCATAGGCTTTCAAGTAAGCCATCTTTCCATGACGTACTATGGCCAGCACTGCACCAGGTATATTTTTGGCAGCAATCTCAGTATTCAGCGCGCTGTCGGCCAGAGCCAATTGACGGCTGTCCAGTCCCACCTGCTCAGGAAGGACCTTTTGCAAATGCTGTGCAGAGAGTGTCAGCATCCCTGCACTCATGATTAAAACAAGGTATCGTCTCATATCCTTAAATAATTAGTTTTTCTCTCCTTTATACGCATCTATCGCCTTCTTGGCGGAACCATATCTCAACAACAGGTCCTTTGCCTGATCATAAGGCAGACCCAACTCATCAACAAGCATGCGGGTTCCACGGTCAACCAGTTTCTTGTTGGTCAGTTGCATATTGACCATCTTATTGCCTTTGACACGGCCAATCTTAATCATCAACGATGTTGAAATCATATTCAGCACCAATTTCTGGGCAGTTCCACTCTTCATGCGGGAACTGCCAGTCACATATTCAGGTCCAACGACGGTGACCATTGGTACCTCACATGCCTCTGTTATCGGTGCTCCAGGATTGCTGGTTATACATCCAGTCAGAATGCCCTGTTCCCTTGCATGACGCAAAGCACCTATGACATAAGGCGTTGTCCCAGAAGCAGCAATTCCGACCACGGCATCATTGGCACCGATGTTATGTGCAACCAGTTCCTTCCAGCCCGCCTCTGGATCATCCTCCGCTTTCTCTACAGGATTGCGCAAGGCAGTATCACCTCCGGCGATAAAACCAATAACCACCGTGGGGGGCATTCCGTATGTAGGAGGTATCTCCGATGCGTCAAGCACACCGAGACGGCCACTTGTACCTGCACCCAGATAGAACAAACGGCCACCCTTGAGGATGCGGGGTAAAGCCTTCGAAACAAAATCGGTTATCTCCGGCAATATCTGCTGTACAGCATCAGCCACTTTGTGGTCTTCCCTATTGATATCCTCAAGTATCTCCGCAACAGATTTCTTTTCCAAATTATTATACAGAGATGATTCCTCTGTGATTTTCTCAAAAGCCATAATATTATGATGTTATAGTTTTACATATATCTTCTTCTTATAAAGCACATAAGCCACCACCCATGTCAGGAGCAGAATGACAATGGAATACATCAACGAACTCAACTTGCCAGTGCCGAAAACAGGATTCAACAGGAAGTGACATATTGAACTGTGAATACTGTATAATCCTCCATCCTCCCTGGCTATAGGCAGTTTCCAAGCAGAAAAACCGATGGCATAGATGTCTGACAACACGAAGCAGAACAAAGGATTCATGCCGATGGCATTGAAGAATGTACTCCATTTCCTGATTCCTTTTACATCAAGAATGTATGTCAGCAAGGCCAGCATGGCACTGCCAGCACCACAAGTCATCAACACAAATGTAGGAGACCAAACACGTTTATTCAGCGGACAGCCATACTGCAACAGGAATGCCAGAATCATAGCAGCCACGCCAAAGAGGAACAGTTTCTCCATCTTCTCATGAATATCTATAGGGCGTAGCAACACTTTGCCTATCTGATAGCCTATCAGGACATGGGCTATACCTGGAAGGCTGCTCAGGAAACCCTCCGGATCAAAGTTGAACGCATTGTCGGGATTATAGCGATACATGTGATTCCCCAACACCGCCACA
Source organism: uncultured Prevotellaceae bacterium (assembly GCA_900318305.1). Taxonomy (GTDB): domain Bacteria; phylum Bacteroidota; class Bacteroidia; order Bacteroidales; family Bacteroidaceae; genus UBA6382. The sequence continues at coordinate 19,743 of ONKB01000025.1, forward strand.
TCTACACGCGAAAGGATATTCTCTCCAGTCTGGTCAAAGCCATGACCCAAGAGCAATAACAAGGTGTAGCCTACGAGAATCAGGATAATCACAGGATTGATCCATTTGGGCTTCACCGACAGGGCAACGAGCGCAGCAAGGAAATAGCATACAGCCAAACGTGCCAAAACTCCCGTCAGACGCATTCCGTCAAAGTGGATGTTTCCACGACACAGCTGGGCAAAAAGAATAATCAGAATACCCACAAGATAGATACCCACACCCCGCTTCAACACTTTCAAAAATGACGTTGAGGACAATTTGAAATCATATTTCTTCAAACTAAAACACATGGATACACCCATGATAAACATAAAAAACGGGAATATAAAGTCGGTGGGTGTTACCCCATTCCATTCAGCATGGTCAAGAGGATAATACATATGGGACCATGAGCCTGGGTTGTTCACAATAATCATCGCCGATATGGTAATGCCGCGCAAGATATCCAACGACAGCAAACGGGATGATTTCCTATCCTTAATTGTTTCCATAACAATTTATTTATGAATTATCTAGTTAATAAATCTAACGTGTTTTTCATCACCTCATCGCGGGAGCGGCTGTCCTTCAGACTCTCAAACGGGAAGCCCAGAATACAGGTACGATAATCGGTACCTTTATAAGCCACGCCTGCACTGATGGCATTCTCCGGGTAGCGATAAATGGTATAGGCATTTTCACCTTCAGGTACGATTCCATCAGGAGATTCTACTACATAAGACTTGTCATTAAGCTCACTATAGTAGTCATATACCGACTGGCAAGAGGATATGTCGGACCTTACGGCGGCAACCTTGCCCGTTTTGGCAGCACGCCCCTCACGGAAATTGTATTTCAGTATTTTTCTGGCAAAATCCTTATCAGCATCCAGAGAAACACCAGCATCGGGATTATCCCACAAGTCACTTGCCACATATGCACCTGAGGCAAAGAAAGCTCCCCCAGCCTTGCAGAAAGCAGTTATCTGGTTTTGCATTGGTGTGGTAAATGTCTTAAACTGAAGCGGCTTAATACCGCCACGTCCTGTCTTGGTCTGTTTCTGTTTGCCAAGGATCCAATCAACAACCTTATAGTCTGTCAGGACAACAGAACTGTCCTCAATGGTCTCGTTGCTTGTAGAAGTAAACGACCAGCCTGCCTTCAGCATAGATGCCCCATGAACTGCCGGATAATCAAAAGTATTGCCGGCTATCACTTCCTTTTCATGGTCAGCACGACTGCCTCCGAAACCAGGAGAATCGTCAGTGGTCCAATTTATCTCACGACGGAATTCCTTCTGCGATCCTGTATAATTGGTTTCACGGATATAAGGTACACCATGGTCAACATCATCCAGGAAACCAGCAAGCGTAACATCGGCAGGAGGCACTGCCTTGAAATCAGCAGGACCGCAGATACGGTCAAAACCACTGACGATCAATGCCGTGCCCTTGGCCTGAGAAGCCCGGCCGACAGACAATATCTCACTCGGGAAACTCTCTCCTCCTTTATTGACTGCCGTAACCTTAAAACTGCAGACAACATCATCGGGTATCGCACAAGTAAACGATGTGCCTTTCTTGACCAGTGTACCGTTATCAAAATCGCTGTCACCTATGCGGCGATAGACAATATATTTCTCAGGCACAGCCGTTGCCTCCAGACTATCTTCCACAGGTTCCCATGAAAGTGTCACCTGGCCGTCAGCCTCAAACTTAGTTGACAAGTGATCGGGAGCAAGAGGCTGAATACAATACTTCATACCATATTGAGAACAGATAAATTTCACCATGCCTTTATATATGGCGCGGCTGGCGGAAAAACGGAAACGAGGATCCAGTCCATAGCGCATGTCGGTGAAATTATGATGCGACAACAGTTCCAGCAAGGCAGCCGGCACCTTGGGCCATACTGCCTCGCTATAAGGTCTGTTCCAAATGCCACGGTTCTTCCACATAGGCTCATAGGCTGTTCGTAAATCACCTACAATCTGGTCTTGAATATCCTTGCACAGATATTTTGCCAACTCTCGTGAGGACCCGTTTTTATATTTTCCGTCATAGTATTCCTTCTCATAATCACATATGAGCAAAGTACCTACGATAGTATCAACCTTGAAAGAGCCTGCATCTGTATGAAAAGCCAACGACATATCGACGGGTATTCCCAGTCCCGGTTGGTCTGGGTCAACCGAACTGCCCCCGGCGAGCCAGTTCACCCAGAAACCGCGACACTGGTAATCGTCCTTATAGTCATCCTTGCCACCATTGCGCGAATAGACACTATCGGGAACGCCTGCCCATTGCATCCAGTAGCGTGCCCCTTCCTTGTACTTGGGATATCCGCTCAGTTTATACGGATGGGTTATAGTGTCACCCATGACGGCACGTGCCACATTGCCCTGGCCGCCACCTATCTTGACAGCATCGGCAGTAATAATCCTGCCTGACTTGGACGACAAGTTTGACAGTTCTATCCGGTTATCCATACTCCTGCCCTTGGCAAAGCGCCATGCACCCAGATAAATCCAGGTACCGCCACCCATTGTCTGGTTGACTTTAATTGTCGTCTGCTGTCCTTTGTGGAAAACAGTATATTGGGCATCCTCTGCACTCTCAGGAAAAGACTGATAGGCAACATACACGCCATACTCTCCCTCCTCAGGGAAATCGGGCAGCCACTGCGCCTTACTCTCATTTTTCTTTTTGACTGTCTTTATCGTCCTGTATGAGCCATCCTTGAAAGGATTCTCATCATCCTTATAAACAGAGTGCAGATTGGCGAAGCCGGCACCTTCGCCCTTCGACCATATCTCCTTTCCATTGAATTCACTATAGACACAACCTTCGGTTGACTTGTCGTTATCTACAATTAACTCGTATTTATTCACATCACGTTCACGTGGCATCAGTACAGCTGCTCCCGCATTCTCGAGCATGGGGACAAGGAAGGGCAGGACATAGCTCTCTGTATATATATCCTCCACTGTCTGAAACAGCCTGGCCCGCTGCCACATCCAACGATCTTCCTTCTGGTTAAAATAATAACCATGACTGGCCCATAAGGCAATATGCTTGTTTACAAGACCCAGCGTAGGATGATATGCCTTGGACTCGTTGTACAATAACGGTGTCTTTACCTTATGGGTATGTCTGCCCAGCGAATCGGGTGTTTCGGGCACTTGTGCCTGAGTGGCTACAGCCATTATACATAATACGGCTATTGAGAAAATCTTTTTCATCTATATCATTTTTATTGTTTATTCTGTAACAAAGCTATCTCACCACTGGTTTCTGTCATCAGTACAGCGCCCTTACCTACCGGCACAACAGTATTGATGAAACTGTTTCCCACTTTATGCTCCCACAGCAGTCTGCCGGTCTTGCCTTCAATAGCAATTACAAGCCCATCTTTAGTACTGCTGTACACAATGCCGTCACGTTCAGGGAGCATGGTAGTGGCATGCTCATACCCGAATCCCGCATTGCATCCCCATACTTCCACAGGCTTCACGGGGTTTGCCTCATAGCATAGTATAGAATCCTGCATTGTCTTGGCATACAGGCGTTTCCTGTCTTTGGACATACCCAAGCTCTCACGCACCTTGCTTGCACGGCCCTGCCATTCTTTGGTGCGCCACAGTTCCTGCCCAGTTTTGAGGTCAATCGCCGTCATGGCACGTTCTGGATCCACTACATACACCGCCTTGCCGTCACTGACTGGCCACACACCAGCAGCCGAATAATGCATGCTACCTTTGCGGTGGGTCCATCTCCACTCCAACTGGCCTGTCTTCTGGTCAAGGGCATAGACGGTATTGTCCCATGCACCGAAAATAACCTTGCCCGCAATCAGCAACGGCAAGGTTACTACATAGCCCTCAACACCATTGTATGTCCATATCACTTCACCCGTCCGGGCATTGATGGCACGCATTTTATGGTCACTGCCTCCAATATAGGCAATTCCTTTTGCCGAGGCTACCGAACCCATCTGCGCCTCCGAAGTGGCAACTTTCCAGCTTAGACAGCCTGTGCGCTTGTTCAAGGCATATATATTATGGTCTGTACTTCCCATGACGACATTATTGCCAATCACTGCGGGATTGCCCACAATCTTGCCTCCCAGCGGAGTTGTCCACATCTCCTTGCCATCAGCAAGACGGTAGCATGTAACAGTTCCCTCATTATTGCCTATATAGGCATACTTGCCATCTACCGCAGGCGAACTGTATATACTGATACCACTGTCCTTGCGCCACAATTCCTGAATATGGTCATATTTGCGGTTAATACTATAATCGGGGTATTTGTCAGCCTTCGCCTTGGGGTCAAATTCCTGTCTGGTCATTGAGAAACCAGCCCACTGGCAGGGAGACTCCCCTATTTTATGCTCATATACCAGAAGAGAATCCTGACTGACCACAAACTCACTGTATCCCGCCTTACCCGTCTTGTCTTTCAGATTGCTTCGTGTCAGCACTGCAGGAATGCCGTCGTAGCGATGGTACAGATTCTGATGATAATGTCCTCCTATCATACACACAGGACTATACTGCCTTATAGAGTCGGTTGCCTGATACCAGTTGTCGACATCTCCTTCCATCAGAGGGTAATGGGTTACTACTATCACCTTCTTTCCCATGGCCTTGGTCCTTATCTCCTGTCCCATCCAGCTCAAGTCCTGCGGAGCAACATGTCCGTAAGCCATCCTGACAAAGGGCCCGGTGTTAAATCCTACGAAAAAAACACCCTTGTGCTCAAACGAGAAACGGTCGTCACCAAAAAGTCTTTTAAAAGTTTCCAGTCCGCTCTCCGTCCATGTCGTCTCATGGTTGCCCGGCAACACATAATAAGGTTTGTTCAGTTTTGCCAGTTCTTTACTAATCCATTCAAGCGAGGCATTGTCACCGTTGTCAGTCAAATCTCCTGTTATTAAAATAAAATCCACACTATTGTCAGCGTTAATCTGATCAATACTCTGTTGCAAGTTCAACTTCGTCGCCTCACTGCTGATATGGATGTCTGTCAACTGGGCAAACTTGAAGTTTTCCCATGACAAAGCTCTCAATAATGGCATTACACACAATATTATTGTTACAATACATATTTTACAGAAACTACTGACCATAAACGAACCAAGTATTAAAATTAAAGTTCAAAGTTACAATTTAGCGCGTAAAAAAACAAAAAGAGCCCGCCCTTTTTTCTTCTGAGCATGAGAATAAAGCTATCCTCCTTTAAGTTTTTGGGGACTATTCTGGTTCCATGTTTGCCAAGAGGCATACTTTATTGAATCATATCTCCCATCTGCTTTAATAGGCCCGGTGATTCAGAACGCAAACTTCAGCCATTATCCCTTCATTCTAAATATCCTCTAAAATCTTGGCCGATTTCATCCGTTTTACATTTTTTTACAATTCAACACAACAAATTACCCAAACTGATATTTATTTGTGCAAAATATTAATACCTAAAAGATTGAAATAAAAAAAAGGTTATTAATCTGCATAAAATAATATTCAATTTCCCAGGTAATATTTATAACTTTGCAATAAATAAGCAATAAATAAAGAATATTGTTCCTCGTGAAATTACAACTTGATTTTTTAACAGAATGAAGATTACAATTATAGGTGCAGGTGCGATGGGAGGTGCTACGGCAGAAGGGCTACTGAAAAGTGGCATACTGGAAACGCCCTCTTATCTATGCGTGGCAGATACACAGCCCGAAACATTGGAGCGTTTTGAGAAACAAGGTGCCCACACAACCACAAACAACACAGAAGCCATAAAAGATGCTGACATTGTCATGGTAGTGGTCAAGCCGTGGATTACAGAGACCGTACTCAAGCAAATCAAAAACGCCCTAAACTACGACAAGCAGCAACTCGTTATCATTGCCGCAGGAATACCGTCAAAGGATATTTGTTCTTGGCTGGAGAAGGATGGGCACCCCTGCACGATACCTTGCTACATAGTCATTCCCAACATTGCCATTGCCACACTGAATTCAATGACGTTTATTGTCCCCGTCGGCGCATCAGAGGAACAGACATCGATTATTACCCAGTTGTTCAGTCAGTTGGGAGAGTGCATTGTGACTGAGGAGCGTCTGCTGGCAGCTGGAACCACGCTGGCATCTTGTGGCATAGCCTATGCCATGCGCTATATACGCGCCTCAGTTGAAGGCGGTGTAGAGTTGGGCTTCAAGGCTAAAGATGCCGAGAAAATTGTAGAGCAAACCGTCAAGGGCGCTGTAGAACTGCTGCAAGCCACTCACGCTCACCCCGAAAGCAAAATTGACGAAGTGACTACTCCTGGTGGTGTAACCATCAAAGGACTGAATGAAATGGAGCATGCCGGATTTTCTTCAGCCGTTATTCGTGGCTTGAAAGCCGGCATGGGCAAATAAAGAATATACACACATTATGATTGAACGTTTTATAAAACAGACCTGTTTTAAAGACAACGAAGATTACAAAAGAAACCTCCATTTTATAATTCCTGAGAATTTCAACTTCGCTTATGACGTCATGGACCAGTGGGCAGAAGAATATCCGGAAGGAACTGCCCTGCTTTGGACAAAGGAGAATGGTGAAACTAAATCTTTCACGTTCAAGCAGCTTAAAGAGGAGACCGATAAGACAGCAAGTTATTTTCAGACCTTAGGCATTGGCAAAGGGGACATGGTCATGCTTATCCTCAAACGCCATTATGAATTCTGGTTCTCTATTCTGGCTCTCCACAAAATAGGCGCCATCGCCATTCCGGCAACCCATATGCTGACAAAGCATGATATAGTATACCGTAACAATCTGGCAGGCATCAAGGCCATTATTTGCGCAGGAGACGACTATGTGGTTCGACAAATTCAGGAGTCTGTTCCTGAGAGTCCGACTCTAAAAGTGCTTGTCAGCGTAGGTCCGTCCGTACCCGAAGGGTTCCACGACTGGCACAAGGAAAGAGACAAGGCACCCGCATTCAAACGTCCCGAGCATGTCAACACCAACAGTGATATCATGCTCATCTACTTTACCAGCGGGACAAACGGCGAGCCCAAAATGGCTGCCCATAGTTTCACTTACCCTATAGGGCATCTCACTACTGGTATATTCTGGCATAATCTTCACAAAGGGAGCATTCACCTGACTGTTGCAGACACAGGCTGGGCAAAAGCTGCGTGGGGAAAACTCTACGGCCAATGGTTTGCCGGAGCCACAGTTTTCGTTTTTGACCAGGAACGTTTCAATGCTGAGCGCATGCTGGAAACCATACAGAAATTCAAGATTACCTCTTTCTGTGCTCCTCCAACAGTATATCGCTTTATCGTCCACGAAGACCTGAAAAAATATGATTTATCTTCTCTGGAATGGTGTACCACAGCAGGAGAGGCATTAAACCCTTCTGTATTTAACAAATTTTACGAAGCGACAGGGTTGCGTCTTTATGAAGGTTTCGGCCAGACAGAGACAACTATGATTCTGGGTACTTTCCCATGGATTACACCGAAGCCAGGAAGCATGGGAATCCCCAACGCACAATATCAGATTAATCTCCTGCGTGCCGATGGCACACCATGCGACAACAACGAGAACGGAGAGATTGTCGTGCGTGTCGCAGAAGAGAAACCCATAGGATTGTTTACAGGTTATTACAAGGACCCAGAACTGACCCACAAGTCATGGCACGACGGCTATTACCATACGGGTGATGTTGCCTACCGCGATGAAGACGGCTATTATTGGTTTGTTGGGCGCACCGACGATGTCATAAAAAGCAGCGGTTACCGCATCGGTCCCTTTGAGGTTGAAAGTGCCCTCATGACACACCCTGCTGTTATAGAGTGTGCTATTACTGGTGTACCCGACGAATTTCGCGGTATGGTGGTTAAAGCCACAATCGTGTTGCGCAAAGAATGGAAATCCAAGCCCGCAGATGAGTTGACCAAGGATTTGCAAGAGCATGTCAAAAAAGCCACCGCCCCCTACAAGTATCCGCGTATCATCGAATTTGTTGATGAATTACCCAAGACTATAAGCGGTAAGATCAGACGTGTTGAAATCCGCGAACAAGACTCCAAAAAGAAATAATGCATGGCCACATCCCAGAAAGACAACAAGACAATTGTCATTAAGGTCGGCAGCAACGTACTGACGCGTCCTGACGGCAAACTGGATGTCACCAGAATGTCATCCTTGGTTGATCAGATTGCATGGATGCGACAAAACGGCTATGAGGTCATACTTGTCTCCAGTGGCTCTGTTGCAAGCGGCAGGAGTCTGTTAAGAGTCAGCAAGTCATTAGGTAGCGTGGAACAGCGCCAACTCTATTCCGCTGTAGGTCAGGCTAAACTCATCAGTCTTTACTACGACCTGTTCAGAGAGCACAAAATACACGTCGGGCAGATTCTAACCATGAAAGAGAGCTTTGCTACCCGGCGTGAATACTTGAACCAGCGTTCCTGTATGGAAATTATGCTACAAAATGGCGTATTGCCTATAGTCAACGAAAACGACACAATCAGCGTCACAGAACTGATGTTTACCGACAACGATGAACTCTCAGGTCTGATAGCATCCATGATGCAAGCCTCAACCCTTATTATCCTAAGCAATGTTGACGGCATTTACAGTAATACGGAAAAAGGACCCAACAAAGTTATACCTGTTGTAGCAAATGGAGAAGACATCAGCCAGCACATCCGACAAGGCAAAAGTGCTTTCGGCAGAGGTGGTATGATTACCAAATGTGCTATTGCAAGTCAGATTGCTGACGAAGGCATTGAAGTAATTATCGCCAACGGCAAGAAAGATGATATACTCATCAACCTTATCAAACATCCCGACAAAACAATACACACCTCTTTCCAGCCCAACCCCGAGAAGGTATCCTCTGTCAAGAAATGGATTGCCCATAGTTCCAGCTTCGCCAAGGGGGCAGTCACCATCAACGAAAAAGCCGTAATGGCACTGAGAGGAAAAGAAGCAACAAGTCTGCTTCTTGTCGGTGTTGTAAGCATTGAGGGCAGTTTTGAAGAAGGCGACATCATTAATATTATTGATGAAGAGGGCAATACCATCGCATTAGGCCGCAGCAGTTATTCTGCCGAAGAAGCCCGGAGATGTATCGGGAAACACAACGTCAAACCATTTGTACATTATAATTATATGTACATGGAAAACTAAACATTATGCCAACTGAAACATTTGCTAAAGTTAAGGCAGCAAGCCTTTCTCTCTCCCTGACCAGCGACGAGAAAAAGAACGAGGTCCTCCGTGCATTAGCCGATGCCGTCATTGCCTTTCAGGATGATATTCTGGCCGCCAATGCCCAAGACCTAAGCCGCATGAGCAAGGACAATCCTCTTTATGACCGTCTACAACTCACCTCGAAACGCCTTCAGGATATAGCCAGCGACATGCGCCATGTCAGCGCCCTGCCATCCCCTTTAGGTCGCATTCTCAGGCATACCACTCTGGAAAACGGGTTAGACCTCAAACGGGTCAGCGTCCCCTTCGGTGTTATCGGAGTCATCTATGAGGCCCGGCCTAACGTCACCTTTGATGTCTTCTCGCTCTGTCTCAAGAGCGGCAACGCCTGTATCCTCAAAGGAGGCAAAGACGCCGACTGCTCCAATCAGGCTGCCATCAAGCTCATACACCAGGTTCTTCTGGAGCATGACATAAACCCATCTATTGTGGAATTACTTCCTGCAACACATGAGGCAACGGGCGAAATGCTAAATGCCGTGGGATTTGTTGACGTATGCATCCCCCGAGGGGGCAAGAAACTCATCCAATTTGTCCGCGACAATGCCAGGGTGCCTGTTATCGAGACTGGCGCTGGAGTAGTAAACATGTATTTCGATGAATTTGGTGACAAAAAGATTGGTATACCCGTCATCAACAATGCCAAGACCCGCCGTGTAAGTGTCTGCAATGCCTTAGATTGCCTGCTTATACATAAGAAGAGACTATCCGACTTACCCGGACTTTGTGCCTTGCTGAAGGAGAAACAAGTCAGGATATACGCCGATGAATTGGCTTACAATATGCTTGAGGAGGAATACCCCTCAGGGCTACTTTTCCATGCCACAGAAGAGAACTATGGCACTGAATACATGGACTATGCCATGGCTGTTCGCACCGTCGGTTCCCTAGAGGAAGCCATGCTCCATATCCGCACATATGGTTCAGGACACAGCGAGAGCATCATTACCGAAAACGAGAACAATGCCGCCATCTTCCAGGCATCGGTTGACGCCGCCTGCGTCTATGTTAACGCACCCACCAGTTTTACCGACGGAGCTCAGTTCGGGCTTGGGGCAGAGATTGGCATCAGCACCCAGAAACTCGGCCCACGCGGCCCCATGGCATTGGAAGAAATGACCACCTACAAATGGCTTATCACCGGGCACGGACAAATTCGTCCTTAATCAGGAAACCGGTATAACACCCATTTAAATTCTAAACTTACTTTCCACGAAACGATACGACAACCAGGACACCAAGATGGTCGTCGCAAATATCAGTGAAAACGCCAACGTCACACTATATTGGTGGACATGGTGTGCTATTATTGTCTGTGCGATAGGAAAATGGTAAAGATACAATCCGTATGTCAAGTCAGGAATACGGTTAATTCTATTCAGGAATCTCGCATAATATGCTATCGTAACAATCACCAGCGCCAGTCCAAGAGGTTCAAGGTAAAGGAACAAATCACCCGCAAACGACAATAACAACAACAATACTCCTAAGACAGAAAACCACTTCACACCCTTGCGGAATGGTATAAACCAGACAAGCACAGCCGCACCGGCAAAGAAATAGATCAGTTGACCGAAGAACTGACGTTGCAAGAGATGATATATTTCGTTACCCGTTCTGGCATACATATATGAGAAACAAACATTGTAGGCTACAGAAAACAGAAATACAGACAACAAAACCAGCCATTTCCTGTACTTGCATAGAAGGAATACGAAGAATGGCACACAAATATAGAAAATAACCTCCACCTTCATAAACCACAAGGACCCATTAACAGCATGTAGAGAATTGTCCTCAAACACACCAGGTAGGCATGGCTCCAGAAAATTCAAAAAGACAGCATTGGAAAGCAGATATCTATAGCTCTGCCATGAGGAGAAATACTCACGCACCGGGAGTCTGCTTTCAAAAACGCCCAACAGGAAACATAGCAGCACCACTGCAAGATAAGCAGGAAACACCCGAGTTATTCTCTTGCGGGCATACATCCATATATCCGCAGTACGACAATAACTGAACACCACAAGAAACCCAGTAATGACAAAAAAGACTTTGACACACAATGCTCCAGTAAAGGGCATAAACTGCTCCAGACCCATTACCGTAGTAATATGTACCAGCATCAGGGAAATAGCAAAAAAATAACGTATGGCGCGGAAACAGTTTTCCTGTTTCACACTTTCAATGATATCCGTTGACAACAAATCCCTTTTAATCACCGTTTATGTTTCATTTAACATAACAAAAGTACACAATACTTTTCATTGGAAAATAAAAAATCTGTATATTTGCAATTTAGAACAAGGAAGACATAGATTCCTAACACTATTTGCATATTCACATTAAAGAAATAACACTTATGAAATCATTTACAAAGACATTGCAAATCATACTGATATTCTTTTTACTGGCATCTGTCAGCATAGAAGCCAAAGGAGACAAAAACAACCTGAGACTACTTTATTGGAACATACAGAACGGCATGTGGGACGGACAGCCCGATAATTACACACGCTTTGTGGCGTGGGTGAAAGCACAGAAACCAGATGTCTGTGTATGGTGCGAGGCGCAAAGTATCTGGGTGACTAACTCAGACAAGAAGCTTGCCAAGGAAGACCAGTATTTAGTAGCCAACTGGGACAAACTGGCTAAACGCTACGGGCACAAATACATTTATCTGGGCGGTCATCATGACAACTATCCACAAGTCATCACCTCCAAATATCCTATTCACAACGTGGCCAGGCTACTTGGCTCCCCAAATGACACTTTAGTGTGCCACGGCGGAGGATGGGCAACCATAGAAGTTAACAACAAAACAGTCAACATCGTAACTATCCACACATGGCCACAAGCCTATGGATATGGCGTAAGCAAAGAAGACCGTCAACGCAGTGCAGCTGCCCGGGAAGGCGACTTCTTCCGTCGTACAGAAATGGAATACATCATCAACCACACTATCGGTCAGGTGCCGGGAGCAAGCCAGCAGCTATGGATGATGATGGGAGACTTTAACGCACCTTCACCCGTGGACAATTCCGTTTACAACTTCCCGAAAGATGATTCAAGGTTCTTAACTCACAACTTCATATTAGAACATTCGCCTTATATAGATGTTGTAAAGCAAAAAAATAATGGAATATTTATTCCCTCATCCGTTTGGAACGGCAAACGTATAGATTTCGTATACGCCACAAAAGCCCTTTACGACAGAGTAAAAAATGCCAGCATCATTTGGGACCAATACACGACACCTGTGCGCAATGCTCAGAATCTTGGCAATTTCTGGCATCCATCTGACCACTTGCCTATCATCGTTAATTTTGACATGAAATAATTCGTCTCTGACACAAAAATCAAATATTGAATTCTATCAGATTACACAAGAATAAATGAAAAAGACAATAACAATTATAGGAGCTGGCATGATGGGTTCTGCCATGGCCTTCCCCGCTACAGAAAACGGACACACAGTACATCTTGTCGGTACTCCTCTTGATCGTGATATCATTGATGAGTGTAAGAAAAGTGGGAAACATCTTAAATTTGACTATCCCTTTCCCAAGGGTGACATCAGCTATCACCATTTTGAAGAATGGAAAGAAGTTGTTAAAGGCTCCGATTTCGTTATCTGCGGTGTTTCATCATTCGGTGTTGACTGGTTCCTGAACGAAGTCCTCACCTACCTCGACCCGTCCATGCCTGTCTTGTCTATTACAAAAGGACTCATCAACCTTGAGGACGGCACGCTCTTCTCATACCCAGACTATTGGCAACGGGAATTGCTGAAAAAAGGCATCAATAGGAAAATCAATGCCGTTGGCGGTCCTTGCACCTCCTATGAGCTGGTTTTCCATGATCACACAGAAGTGGCTTTCTGCGGAGAAGACACAGCAACCATCCAAATGATGCGCGACACATTGAAGACAAGCTACTACCACATCTCCCTGACCAATGATGTCATTGGATTGGAAAGCGCTGTAGCCTTGAAAAACGCCTATGCCCTGGGAGTGGCAATGACCATAGGATTGGTTAACCGCAATTTGGGATCAGATGCCGGTCTGCACTATAACTCTCAAGCAGGTGCTTTCTATGAGGCATCCAAGGAGATGATGAAACTTCTGGACATTCAAGGTGCACAAAGCGACAGTGCCATCCTAGGTATCGGCGATTTATATGTTACCGTTTATGGCGGCCGTACTCGTAAACTCGGCATCCTTCTGGGTGAAGGAAAAACCTATGACGAAGCTTTACGGATTCTCGCTGGTGTGACACTGGAAAGTACAGTTGTCAGCCGTCGTGTATTCAAAGCCGTATTCAAGAAAGCAGAATTAGGTCAGGTTGACATAAAGGACTTCCCACTCCTTGTGCACATTGCCGATGTCATGGACAAAAACAAGGATGCAGAATTACCTTGGGATGACTTCTGTTTTAACAATGTGAGATAATCATTACATAGAATATTCGTTTGATGGATAATAATATCAGGAAAAAATATGCCTACTGGGAGTGGCGCACCATCATTGTACTGATTATAGGTTATATCCTATACTATTTCGTACGCAAGAATTTCAGCATTGCCATTCCCGCCATGGAACAGGAACTAGGTTTGAGCAAAGTGCAACTTGGCACCTTCCTTATGCTCAATGGCATCATCTATGGTTTCAGCCGCTTTGTCAACGGCATCCTTGTAGACCGCTACAGCAAGAAACTCATCATGGCAACTGGTCTGCTGCTTTCTGCCATCGTCAACCTTGTCATTTGTTTCAGTCCCCAGATGAATGGCATCATGAACCTTCTGGATACAGAGGGGAAAGCTACTCTTGGACTGGTTTACCTCATTGGTTCTCTTTGGGTACTCAACGGCTATTTGCAGGGTATGGGTGTTCCGCCATGCGTAAGCCTCATGGTCCATTGGATTAAGCCTTCCCAGCTGGCAACGAAACAATCCATCTGGAATGTCTCTCACTCTTTCGGTGCAGGTCTTGTTGCCATCTGCTGCGGATTCATACTGCAGAAATATAGCTACTCAGCCTGGAACCTGTGTTTTGCCATTCCTGCTGCCATAGCATTGGTTGGTGTCCCCATCATATTCTTCGGTCTGAAAGACAAACCTGCAAGTGTAGGCTTACCTACAGCCCTTGAACTGGATGAAGCTGAAGGCAACGCAATTGAAGCCAAAAAGGAGAGGAAGTTGAGCGGAGAGAACTTCAAGAAAGTGGTAAACAAAATGGTTTTCAGAAACCGCTACATCTGGATTCTTGCCGTCACTAATTTCTGTATCTATATTATTCGTTTCACTATACTCGACTGGGGATCTTCCATCCTAACCCAGTACAAAGGCATGGATATATCCACCGCTGGTTCTGTCGTTGGTGCCTCAGAATTGGTTGGAGGAGTATTAGGCATGCTTCTTGCCGGATGGGTAACCGACAAAGTTTTCAAGAGTTGCAGCCATAAGACATGTTTCTTTTGCAGTTTAGGAGCAACCATCTGTTTCTTCCTTTTCTGGCAAAGCACCAATGCCACTCTCTCCATTATTTTTATCGTCCTGAGTTCTTTCTTTGTATATGGGCCTCAGGCTCTTCTGGGAGTCAGCTCGTCACAGCAGGCCAGCAAGTATGCTACAGGAACAGCCGGAGGCATACTTGGCATTTTCGGTTATGTGAGCACCGCTGTCTCAGGACCGCTTTTCGGTCACTTGGCTGACTCACAAGGTGGATGGGATATGGTATTTCTTGTAGCAATTATCTTCGGTATCATCGGTACTTTCGTCATTGCTTTGATGTGGAAAGCACCAGCAAACGGTGAGGCTGAAGCAGAAGAATATATTAATCAATTAGAACAATCAGAAGCAAAACTATGAGCAAAATCATATTAACAGGAGACCGCCCCACAGGCAAACTCCATATCGGCCACTATGTAGGTTCTCTCCGACGCAGAGTTGAATTACAGAACTCTGGTGAATTTGACAAGATTTTCATCATGATTGCCGATGCACAGGCTTTAACCGACAATGCAGATAATCCCGAGAAAATCCGTCAGAATGTTATTGAAGTAGCCCTTGACTATCTCGCAGCAGGACTTGACCCGGAGAAATGCAACATTTTCATCCAGAGTGCGATTCCCGAACTGACCGAACTGACCTTCTATTATATGAATCTCGTTACTGTCAGTCGTCTGCAACGTAATCCTACCGTAAAATCAGAAATTCAAGCCCGGAATTTCGAGGCCAACATCCCTGTAGGATTCTTCTGCTACCCCATATCACAGGCTGCCGACATTACGCTCTTCAAGGCAACAACGGTTCCCGTAGGCGAAGATCAGAAGCCCATGCTTGAGCAGACCAATGAAATAGTACGCCGGTTCAATAACACCTATGGTGAAATCCTTGTAGAGCCCAAGATACTGTTGCCTGATAATGCAGCATGTCTGCGACTGCCTGGTACTGACGGCAAGGCGAAAATGTCTAAATCGTTAGGCAATTGCATCTATCTCTCCGACTCTCCCAAGGAACTGAAAGTCAAAGTCAACTCTATGTATACCGACCCTGAGCATATCCACGTTGAACAGCCAGGTCATCTTGAAGGCAACACCGTCTTCACCTATCTGGATGCCTTTTGCATTGATGATGACTTCGGGAAATTCCTTCCCGAGTACAAGAATTTGCAAGAGTTGAAAGACCACTATACCCGCGGAGGCCTTGGCGACGGTACATGCAAGAAATTCCTCCTCAACATACTCAACGATCGTCTTGAGCCCATGCGTCAGCGCCGCAAGCAGTATGAACAGGACATTCCAGGTGTTTACGACATCCTGCGCAAAGGCACAGAAGAAGCCCGCAAAGTCGCTGCCAAGACCATAGAAGAAGTACGCCATGCCATGCGCATTGATTACTTTGACGATCATGAACTCATATCATCCCAATCTGAATATTTTAAAAACAAAAAATAACTGTACCCATGAAAAAAATCTTTTTTATCAGTTTTCTGGCATTACTTACAATACAAAGTTGTAAGAACACGCCAATAACAAGAACCTCCACACAGGATTCCATTGCAGAATTTCCCTATGTAGATGCCGAGACAGCTCAGGCTTTTGCCAATGGTGCAACGCGTATCGACAGCACCCAGGCCGAATTACGGAAATCAAGGTTCCAGTCAATCAAGAAACTTATCGCTTTTGACCTTGATGCCACCATCACCCAGCATAAAACCCAGATGTCACCAGCGGCAACTGCCACGCTTGACAGCCTTGCACAGTATTATCATCTTGTCATGATAGGCGCAGGCAATTGTCCCCGGATATATCATCAGATGAACGACTACCCCATTGACATCGTCGGCAACTATGGCATGCAGGAAAGCAAAGTCATTGACGGAGAGTTCAAGATTGTTCGTGAGGATACCGCAAAAGTTGACAAGGAATGGGTTAAGGCTGAATGCAAGAAACTGCGTGAGAAATATGGCTATACCGAATACAAAGGCGAGTCAGTAGAATTCCACAAATCAGGCATGATTACATTCGGACTACTTGGCACACAGGCAGACAAAGAAGCCAAACTCGCCTTCGACCCATACAAGAAAAAACGTCTGGTCATGTATCCTGAGGTACTGAAGATTTTCAAGGACTTCAGTGTATTTATCGGCGGTTCAACTTCATTTGACATGGCTGAGAAAAAATACAACAAATATGATGCCCTTATGCGCTACGCCAAGGAACACGGCTTTACTAAAGAACAGGTTCTCTTTGTAGGAGACGACTTTGCCGATGGCGGCGGCGACAGCCATATTCGTCTTGGAGGAATGGATTACATCCACATCTACGACTATACCACATTCCCCGAAAGAATGAAATTCCTGTACAAGAAATAGGCCAGTCAAAGTACTGATGCTTCCTATAGCACATTTTCACTCCCCTTTCACCTCCAAGTTTGGAATACCGCGTCAGAGCGGCATCGTTACCAAACTTGAAGGTGAAATCGTTTTTACTCCACAATGGCGTTCTCCAGATGCCATCAGGGGGCTTGAAGACTTTGACTACATTTGGATTCTCTGGCAGTTTTCCAAGAACAAAACTGTCAATACTTCCACCGTACGTCCGCCCCGTCTCGGAGGAAACAGAAGAATGGGTGTTTTTGCAACACGTTCCCCTTTCCGCCCCAGCAATATAGGACTGTCATCCGTCAGAATATCCAGAATTGAGTGGGACACCCCTTGCGGACCTGTCATTCATGTTCTAGGGGCCGACATCATGGATGGTACACCCATCCTGGACATCAAGCCATATCTCCCCTTCACCGATAGCCACCCCGATGCAAAAGGCGGTTTTACCGACGAAATAACATGGAACAAACTGGAAGTCATCTTCCCCGATACATTCAAAGACAAATACTCCGAAGCAGAACTCAACATCCTGCGCGACATCCTTGAACTTGACCCCCGACCGCATTACCAGCATCAAGATGAACGTGTGTACGGCATGAGCTATAAGGACAAAGACATTCATTTTCGTGTTTCTGGCGATATACTGACTGTCATACCTGATTAATTAATTATTTACTCTGACAATATACCCTACCGCTCAACGACAAGTTTCCTTTTGCTCTTCTCTCGTTGACAACATATCTGTATCTTCACTCACGGACTGATTCATCCCAATGGTAACTTTTGTCATTAAGCTGACTACAGTTTAAACCAAGATGAAACTGATTTGTCCCTTCTTCTCCTCTTCAAAAGCCTTTTAGGGTATTATTGTCTGACACCACTCCTATCACACCCGTCGGCACATAGACTGCATTCGGCTCATAAGTGTTGTCATAAGGTGTTACATTTTCCGCCCTGACAAGAATGTTGTCAGAAACGATTATGTCCAAGTATGCAGGTTCTGTGTTATAACCGTTTCTATATATTCCCACTCCATTAAAACAACCTTCTACTTTATTACCGGTGATATCGATTATTCCCGTTTCAAAGATATTTTTGTTTTCATAGCCGTCGCGTACAGATATCCCCGTATAAAAACCCGAGACTATATTTCCGGAAACCACAGTACGCTTATCTCCCTGTCCGCCGCTGTAGCCTTCAGCCAGCATAATGCCGGCTGTGCCACCCCAGTACACAGTCTTGCCGTTGCTCTGTGAACTCACATGGGTATAGATATATTGTGTCCCAAAAGACATGTCTGTTGACACTATATTGTTCATTACCTTTGTCAGGCGGGAAAAAATGGTAATACCTTGTCCGCTGGATGTCACCGTACACCCAGAGACTTCATTGTTCCAACAGCCTTGGGTAACATTCATCCCCGACCATATATTATGGCTTGTCTTGCAACGTCGTATGAAACAGTTTGCCGAACAGATACTCTCCTTAGAATTACTTTTTATGATATTAAAGGCATGAGTAGCCCCGTTCGACGAGCAGTCTTCAAATCCGCACCCGTGTGACGATTCTATCTTGAAGATATTATAACATGAGAAATTATCCCAGTTCCGTTCCATAGCATCTAACTGTCGCAAAGCCTCCTCCCCCAAAATTGAATGACAGTTTTTGATAATTGTATTCTTGGAATACATTACTCTGATGATGGTCAATGCGTACGCCAAGTTCTCGTTACATGTCAAGACAGAAGACATATAACGCACATTGTCCACTATGCAAGAGTCCACATATTTCAGCAAAATCGGCCTGCAGCACTTCGTTGTACCATTTATTGCGAAATCCGCCAACACTACATTTTTGGCAAAATCAATTCTATACACCGTAGTAGCCTGTCTCGTCACATATCCTTCGGACGGCACCTCAGGTTCGCGGGAATTATCCTTGAAATAGCAGGGAAAAATACGTTTGCTTGCCGTTTTAACCTGTTGGCCGTCAATGCTCTGAATCTTGTCAAACTCCCCATAAAACACACTGGTTTTCGCCGTGCGCCCCAACACCCAGTCGGCATCATAATTCACGCCATCAATGCCTTCCTTGAGCATACAGTTGCGCTGTGACTGAATCATTATATCGTCATCTGCATTCAGGTCCGATACTTCCGTCAACAGGAGCAAATCGCTATGGTTCGCCACATCCTCCGCCACTGCGGAGCCTTTGTCCTTAGAACCGTCAACCCTGAACAGCCCAGCATCCAGTGGAACAAATACAGTTTTTTCTCCTGCGCCTCTCAAGGTCTTTCCGCTGGGAATATTAAGTTGTGAACAACAGTATTCACCTTCAGGCACATAAACCACACTATGATATGTCAAAGCTCTCTCCAGGGCTGGTGCCCAGTCATTTCCTTCTTTATAAGCGGCATATTCCAACAATGATACAGAATCCGGCAAAACCGTCATGTAATCAGTCGTTGACACACGTGCGGAATGCCCTACTTTGCCTCCGGGAGAAAAAATTTTAACTAACTTTTTACTACCCATACTCACCACAGTGACAGAGTCAACCTCATGTGTCGGAACACAATAGTTTACACTACCACTGACATCCTGCAGAAACAATTTGAATTTTCTTGTGTTGTGAGCCTTCACACCAGCAACAGCCATCAAGAGCAACAAAACAGGAAAAAACTTTTTCATTGTCAGTCAACAATATACTATTATACAAAAATACAAAATCTTTTAGTCACGACTAAAAAAAACCTTATATGTTTGCACATTCGGATTATTTATTGTACTTTTGCATCCGTATTCGGGGTGTAGCTCAGTCCGGTTAGAGTACACGTCTGGGGGGCGCGAGGTCGCTGGTTCGAATCCAGTCACCCCGACATATAAAGCGACATCATCAATGATAAAGCATCATGATGATGTCGTTGTCCTTTTGGGTACTTTAAAGTACAAAAATGGACAGAACCGGGCTTTTTTAGTGTTTTAAAGCCTTAAAAACGGATGCTCATTTTGCTTCCATTTTTGGGCCATTTCCATGGTCTTTCTCGCTGATTTTCCAGGCAGTTACGCCA
>ONKB01000018.1 GCA_900318305.1 uncultured Prevotellaceae bacterium
GAGATCATTTCGCCTGTCATTTTAAAGTCATTTGGCCTGTCCCAAGATTTGCCTTTGTCCCAAAATGGACAAAAATTCAGGCGAGGAGAAAAGAGCCAAAAGGCTAAAAAGGATTGATGGGGCTAATGGGGACAATGGGGCTACTGGGCCCTCTGGGGCTAATGGGAGATGGGCCAGGCTTAAAAGGCTTAGAGGGCCTAGTTGGCTTAGTAGGCCCACTGGCCTTTTTTAAATATGTATACATTTTAAATATATACTACCATGTATCCGGCAAGGGGTACCCAAGGCAATAGACATAGAGTACTTTCCTGACTTTTGAACGCTTCACGGGATTCTTAAATAAAAAAACACACAATAAATGTAAAAGAATGGACTTTTTTACGTATATTTGCTCCGATTTCATCGCAGGATTTCTTTTAGAATTACAGATGTACGGACAAATACCTCTTCATCTTATATTATTGTTCATGCTCTATGCTGCCGGAGCAATGACGGCTGCCATTGCATGTATCTATCTACTATTCAGGCGGGCTAATGCCTTTGCGCCTGAAATCACACCGCCAACACGGTTGCGCCGCTGGACGGCAGTCTTCTTTGCCATCTTGGCTATAGGCCACTTGTGGTATCTGCCTGCCGCCGTGCTCACTTCACCCGATACTATTACGCTGAGTATACTGATAGGTGCATTGCTCGACAGCTTGCTGACTATCCCCGTGGCTATCATCATATTGCTCTGCATGCTGCAAGACCGGCGGCGACCGCTATGGCCCGTAGTCGTGTTGACGGCACCACTCGTGATAGGAATGGTAGCGTACATTATCACCCGTAGCAATGACATTATTCCAGTGATGTATGCCTATCTGCTATTGTTGGGCATCGGTTTAATCATCTATATGGTATGCGCTATAAGGCAGTACAGACGCTGGCTGCGCGACAACTATGCTGACCTTGAAAACAAGGAAGTATGGCAGAGTTTCATAGTGCTGGCCTTCATCCTTGTGATGTTTGTCATTTACATAGGTGGTGACGGTGGACTAGCATACGAGTATATTATTCAAGTGTGCGGCATCATGCTGATAGGCTATCTCCTGTGGCGCGTGGAAACACTCAGCGATTTGAGCATTTCCCATTTTGCTATTGTGGAGGAGACTTCCATCACAAAGGATGTTGAAAATAGTGGCATTTCTAAAAAAACTTTAGACCAAATCAGTCAACTGTTACAAAAGTATTGTGTGGACACGCAGCTCTACCTACATCACGACCTGACAGTCACCCAACTTGCTCAGGCCCTTGGTACCAATCGCTTCTATCTCGGCCAGTATTTCTCGCATCAGGACACTACTTACAATGCCTATATCAACACACTACGCATTGATTATTTCGTCCTACTCTATCGTGATACCGTCGCTGCTCAGCGTCCCTTTACCGCCCAGCAGTTAGCCAGCCAGAGCGGCTACCGCAGTTACAGCACCTTCAGTCTCGCCTTCAAGCAGCGCATGGGTCAAAGTGTTAAAGCCTGGATGCGTAACTCAGCAGAGTAATCACAATAAAATTTCCCTTATTTTACCATTGCCGACATATCCGAACGGATGACCTCGGCAGTTTCTTTTTTATTCCAATGATGAAACAGGCGTTTCAGGACAGGAACCCGACTTTCAAAATATGCAAATATCTTTCAAAATTCACAAAAATTTTGCTGATGGGCGGTCTGCGCTTGCTAAAAACAGGAGATTATTCATAACTTTAATGCTCGTAACCTAAGAACTGAAAATAATAAAACAAACAATAATGAGACTAAAGTTATCTGTACTATTTCTTTCTCTGTGGGGAATCCTGATGCCTTGGAAGGCATACGGTGGATCCCACATGCGCACGGCAAGCAATTACAAGGCCATGGTTATAGGTATCGACAAGATACAGTTCACCTTGCCCACACAGTACGATGGTGCCCAGAATGAAGGTATTTACGAAGGACATGTCTACGTCACGGTAGATGGCGGTCAGCGTCAGAGCCTCTTCGACTGGAACTGTAAACAATATAACAATTTGACCAGTGACAGCGAGAGTGGCGAGGTCAATATCACGGCCTTTCAGGGTGGCACCTTCCAACTTACCGGTAAGGTGAAAGGAGTCACCAGGTCGTTCACCAGTAATAGCAACAAAGTAACCTACACGCTGGGGTATGACGATGACGACGACGACCACTTCACCTCCACCATTGTGTGGCAGGTGCCTCGCTCCATGCGTGGCCACCAGTTGAAATTCGAACTGTGGTGCCGCATTGACGACGTTTATAATACCTGGTATATCCCCAGTGGCAACAACAACAAAACTTCTTTCTATCAGATGTACGAATGGGCTTGTCCGGCTGCTGCAGAGGTATCGATCAATGTGGGCGACCCCATGCTGTCTTACGATGCCGAACATGTAAACCAGCAGATGTTCACCTATAGCGTCGTTGCCAAGAAAATCCACTGGGCTAAGCTCTATTATACCGATGCCCTGACTGGCTCAACGCAGTCAAAGGACCTTGACACGAAGAATATGGCTGGTTTGGCCTATATACCTGCTGACCGTCCTTATCGCGACATCTATATTCAGGCCAAGGTTACCGACAGTGAGGGAAAAGTTGTTGATACCCCTATCGAGTCGGAACGAAAGACATCAAAGATGATGCACTATCCCAGCCAGCTGAAGGCGGTATTCAACAGTCAGGGACAGGCCATACTGACGTGGAATATTGAGGATGCTAATCAAGAGGATGTCGTAGAGGGCGACTTCTTTGAGATTCAGCGCAATGTGACAGGCTCTACGGTACGCAACGATGCCAACTGGATAACTGTCTCGGCTGCTGTGCAATACGAGCAGGGCAAGCAGCAGTACACCTATACCGACGAATCGCTGCCCAACTACTATACGGGCGGAAATGTGGCTTACCGCATACGGCGTGCCTATACCGGCATGTGGCAGTGGGCCGACCATTCGGGCTTCAACGACTACCTGCTGACCACTCGTCTGGTACTGCCCTCCATTGTGAATGCCGTAGCAACCAGAGGCAGTCAATGGAACGATGATGGCCATCATGTTGACTTCCACTTTGATTTTGAGGGACAGATTGCCGACGATCAGCTTACTATCGGCACTCTGGACGAGTACAAGGCCTTTGTAGCCCGTGTGAATGCGGGCGAGAGCAGTCTGAAAGCCATACTGACCTCCGACATCAATCTGGGCAACGAGTTGTTGATGGTGGGCACCGAGACCAATCCTTTTAGTGGAGAGTTTGACGGTAACGGCTTCAAAATCACGGTCAATTTTTATGCCGATGAGGAATGGGTAGCTCCCTTCAGCTACGTCAGGGGGGCTATCATCAAGAACCTGACCATTGACGGCAAGATCAAGACCTTTGAGAAGTATGTCGGTGGCTTGGTGGCGCGCATTCTCAACGGCGAGTCGACCGGCATCAGCAAGTGTCGCGTCGTGGCCGAAATCACCAGTTCCTACACTCCTATCTTCATTGGCAGCACGCTGGGTGGCTTTATTGCGCAAAACGATGCTGTGACGATCATCAACGACTGTGCCTTCCAGGGGTACTTGCTGGGTACTGCCTATTACAATAGTGGTTTTGTAGGACACGCCGTTGATTATGTAATAATCAATAACAGCCTGTTTGACCCTTCGGGAGTCAACACCAAGAGAAATCAAAACAGCAGCACCTTTGTGACTGGTTATAATGGTAACTCTATGCTTTTTAACTGCTATTACACCACTCCCTATGGCAATGTGGAGAAAGCCAAGGATGCATCAGCGATGTCAGCCAGCGAGCTGGTCGAAGCCTTGGGCAGAAATTGGATGCCTTTGAACGGTACTGCCATGCCCTTGTATGAAATGGCCGTATGGGACAATCGTGCCAAACTGCAACTACGTGTCAACATGCATGGGGAGAAGAGCATAGATCATGCCATCATCGACCTGTCGGGCGATGAAGATATCATCAAGAACCATCATTTCACCTACAACTTGACGCGCAACTGTGTAGAATACGACTTCGACCTCATTTTGCGACGGGGCAAGTCTGTAGAAAAGATCTCTAACATCGATGCCGACAGCCTGGTGGTTGCGGTTGTCAAGATGGACGAAGCCGATCTAAAGAACTACCGCTTCATCAACAATAGCAAGCTGACCAAGCTGGAGACTACGACTCGCCAGAGCAGTGTGCTGCTGCAATGGGAGGTATCGACAGGCGAATACGACTACTTCCGTGTGTTGCGCCGCAAGCATAGCACCAATGCCAATGCGGTGTGGACAGACATCATTGCCACCGACCTCAACCAGTTGTACTTTGAGGACAAGACGGTGTTGGTGCAACAGGACTATGACTACAAGGTAGAGAGTGTCTATCAGTGCGAGGGTACCAATATCGAGACGAAGACCTGCACCGGCTCCTGCAAGACTACTGGTATGGTAAGCGGCTACATACGTCTGGCCGACGGTACGGCCGTGGCCGGTCTCAAAGTCATTTGTACACCTGTAGGCACTATTCCTGGCGCTGATGCCCAGTACACCACTTACAGTGATGAGACGGGCTACTTCGAGTTCTCAGACCTACCCTATCAAGTAGGTTCCAACGGCACCAGCAATGGTAACTACCGACTTACTGTAGAAGTCACAGGCGACTATACCGGACAGGTGACGGGTCCCAATCAATTGGGTGATGTCACCTTTGACCAGAACGCCAACTGGACGCAGAACTTCAATTTCTGGATGGATACATATTATGTTTATTCGGGCAACATATATTACAGAGGCACCTCTATTCCTGTACCCGGTGTGTCGTTCAAACTCGACGGCAAAGAGATTCACGATGCCAGCCAGCGCCTCATTGTTACCGATACGCAGGGCGCCTTCTCGCTGAACATCCCTGCCGGTTCGCACAGCGTACAGGCCGTCAAGGATGGTCACATCTTCATGAACAACGGGTTCCTGGAGAACCACGATGCCGAGGATGAAGAGCACCGTTACCAGGTTGCCTTCAACAAGAATGTTGCCGGCGTAGCCCTGTGGGACGAAACCACCGTCGTGCTGCACGGCCGCGTGGTAGGTGGCGACATTCAGGGAGAGAAACCGCTGGGACGCTCGCTCTCTGCAAACAATCTGGGCGACTCCATCAAGATTGTGATGCAGCTGGAAGGTGACAATGCCTCGTGGTTGGTGCGCGACCAGAAGGACCCCACCATCAAGGAACGCCATGAAATCTATACCTTTGGTGCTATCAATGCCGACACCACCAAGGTACACACCACCCGTAGCACCATTACCATCAAACCCGATAACAAAACAGGCGAATACCAGCTGCGTCTGCACCCTGCCAAGTATAAAGTGATAGAAGTATCAGCTCAGGGCTATGCCACGCTGTTTCAGGAGGGAAAGGTGGGCGAGACCATCGACCTCGCATTCAACGTAGAGGGCGACACTTGTGTATATAATCGTATCTATCATGCCGTGCCCGATTTGACGGTAACGCAATTCAATGCCAAGAACGAGCCTTTCTATGGTACCAAAGTGACTACTGCCGCTGATAATATTGGTAATTCGGCTAAGGTGGAGCTTTGGGGCTACAAGCACATCAGTGACACCGACAGTATTCCTTACTATTCGCTGGGCTATCCTGTCTTCATGGCAGGCTCCCCCTACGGATGGATGCTGCAGGCCTGCGAGAAATACTACTGGAACAACCAGCCGACAGGCATTGTAGATATTGTGAACCTGCAAGGCGGAACGGTGCAGATCAAAAACTATCTGGTGAGCAACGACGAGACAAAACTGGCCAAGACCATTCAGTTGGACAATCAGGGCTATGCCTCATATGTTTTCACACCTGGCAACACCACCACCGTGCTCGAAGATGAGATGGCGCTGAAGAACGTAGACTTCACGCTACAGTACGACGGTAATTATTATGATGTAAAGCCTCTGAACGGTAACATCATGCGCGGCTTTGTTATGGCCACCACACCGAAGGCTGAAGGCACCTACACTGTGGCAGCCAGCTATCCTGTGCTTATCGACATATTGCGCGACCCGCCTGGTGGTAGCAGCACCTCATATATCGAGGCAGGCTCCAAGCTGAGCTACTCTTATTCGCCTACATTCGACGGAACAGTTGGTGTGAAGATGGGTATTAAGAACGGAACCTATTCAACGATATATAACGGAGCCGTACTGATTAGTCCTGCAACGGGCTCAGGCAGTGAGAGCGGCACCATATCGGAAGCCAATTCCGACAAGGTATTCAGCTTCTCTCTGGCGTCAACCTATAATGGCAGTTGGACTACCAGCTACAGCATCGACGTCACTGAACGCATCCAGACCAAGAGCGGTCAGAAGTGGGTAGGCCCCAAGGCCGACTTATTCATGGGCACCAACGAGAACCTGATTATTCAGGATGCCGTAGCTATCCGTGCCATTCCTGAAGATCAGTACTTGCTGATGAAGAATAACGAGGGTGGCTCGTTCACCATCACCGATGCGCAAGGCAACCATGCCAATGTACAGGTGAAGGTGGGCGCCATGAAGGTTTTGGCACAGGGTACTGACACCAAGGGAAACTTTGTTTATCTGGTACGTGACGAGGTGATGGGCGTGAGCAACAAGGTACAGTCAACATTTATCCATTCTCAGTGCTACATTGAAGATGAACTGCTGCCCAATTTGGCCAAGCTGCGCAACCAGCTCATCAAGCCTCTGGGTACCATAGCTGACCCGCAGGCACTGGCCAACCAGACCAAAAAGCCTGTTTATATCAGTAAGGTGGCTGTGGACGACCCGTATTTCGGCGCTTCGGAGAACGTGGAGATGTATCTGCCCAGTAATAAACCCAATGCCGTCAACGAGGTGTTAGACTATAACCAGCAAATGGGTTATTGGCTCACCATGCTGGCGCAGAACGAAGAAGAGAAACTTAATGTGCAGCCCAACGATCTGGTGAAGAACTATGACTTTGACGGCGGTGCAGCCTCAATACAGTATAGTGAGAGTTTCAACGCATCGCGCAACAAGAGCGGTTATATCAAGTGGCCTGGACTGAATAATGCCAATATTGCCAGTCTCTTCCCCGACTTTGCCATCAGCGCACTGAAGGACCTTGTCACGAAAGGCGAAGATGCTCATGTTGTCACGAATAATGACCCAAATGGAACGTCAGTCATTGAAGCCGCTACCGCTACGTCGGGTGTCAAGGTGAAGTTCACGCCAATATTGTCCTTCAACTTCCAGGACAAGAGCGCCGAGAACAAGGCAAACAGCAAAAAAGTGGGCTTCACACTGAGCGTAGCCAGCAAGTCCAGCATGAACGTCGATGTCTACCGTACGCGAAATGGGAAATATTCCATCGAGGAGTATTCGCCCGACCCGATGCTGGTAATGACAGAGGATGTGCTCAACGAACTGCACTATGGACAGCCCTACCATCCAGACAATGACATTGATGTTTACTCTAGTTTCGTATTCCGTACACGCGGTGGTGTGACCTGTCAGCCTTACGAGGGAGAGCGCAAGACAAAATGGTATCAGCCTGGCACTGTGCTTGATGTGGCCACTGTTCCCATTGACAAGCCGAACATCTGGATTGAAGAACCGGTAAAGAGCAATGTTCCCTTTGATGAGCCGGCACGCTTCATACTGCACATGTCGAACGAGAGTGACTATCCTGACCAGGCCACGAAAAACTTCAAGTATTTTCTCGATTCAAGGAGCAACCCCAATGGTGCAACCGTAACTGTTGACGGCAAGATCATCAACTCTACAAGCGAGGACGTATCGTTCTATCCCGTTATCGACCCCGTTACCGGCAAGCACATTGTGATAACGAAGGAGATTACCGTCTCTCCAAGCTCATCTTACGACTACGAAGACCTGCGGTTATCCCTGTACGACCCCGACGACATTAGCCGTTTCTTTCCCGTCAACTTCTCGGCCCATTTTATTCCGTCGGCCGGCAAGGTGAAGATCAGCGTGCCTGGTGACCACTGGGTCATCAATACCCAAAGCCCTTACGACAACAAGCGTCAGAGTTGGTACATGCCTGTACGCATAGAGGGCTTTGACGTGAATTTCCCCAACTTCGACCATATAGAATTGCAGTACAAGCTCTCAACACAGGGCGACAAGGACTGGGTGAACGTGTGCTCCTACTATGCCAACGACTCGCTCAGGGCCAAGGCCAGCGGTGTGACCGACAGCATTCCGTCGAGTGGTATCATTGTAGCACCGTTCTATGGCGAAACAGACCCTATTGAGCAGTACTACGACATTCGTGCCGTTAACTACTGCCGCTATGCAGGCGGATTCCTGACACGTTCATCAGAGATTCTGACCGGTATCAAGGACACCCGTACGCCACGGCCGTTTGGTACACCAGCCCCTGTGAACGGAATCTTGGGTATCGGCGACGATATTAAGATATCCTTCTCGGAGGATATTGCCGGCAACTACCTGCGCAAGATCAATAACTTCGAGGTACTGGGTACACCAATCTCAAATGATATCTCTACTTCTACCTCGTTGTCTTTCGACGGCTATTCAATTGCTCTCACACAGGCTGAGCGCAACCTGAAAGGCAAAAACTTCACTATCGATGTGATGATTGATCCAGAGAACAATGGTAAGGATATGACCATATTCTGTCATGGAGGAACTGAAGACGGTATGCGTCTCGGTATCTCCGGTGACCGCCATCTGACAGCCGAACTTCTTGGAAAAACGATTAAATCAGACAAACCTGTCGATTTCAACAATCAGCTGCATCAGGTGGCATGGTCAATAGAGCAGAACGGCAACCAGACCACCGTATGCTTCTTCGATGGAAGCACACAGATTGGCTCACAAGCCATAGATGGCGTTTATAATGCATCATCGGGCCTGTGGTTAGGTATAGATTGGGTCGACATCAACAAAAACTATATTGGCAATATGCTGGAATTCCGTCTGTGGAACCGGGCCATGACAGCCAGCGAACTGTCACTATACTCTGGTAAAACGCTGACAGGTTATGAGATTGGCCTGATGGACTACTACCGTCTGAATGAGGGCGAAGGTAACTTTAGCTATGACCACGCTCCTGGAGCAGCCGACCTAACCTTTGCTAACGCCAACTGGAAGCGTCCGGTGGGAATATCTATGAAGTTGGACGGCCAAAAGGGTATTCGTCTAAAGGGTGATAAATTTGCCTCTAACCTTAATCAAGACTATACGCTGATGTTCTGGTTCCGCAGTGAGAATGAGAATGCAACTGACGTGACCCTACTGTCAAATGGTGAGGCTCTGGCCAAAGAAGAACCGGGTAAGCTTAATATCGGCTTGAAAGACGGTAAGCCTTACGTTCGTTCTTCGGGCTATGAGGTGAACACCAGCTATGCATTGGGAACATCTGGCTGGAATCACTTTGCAATGACGGTATCACGCCCACGTAACGTAGCCAACGTCTATATCAACAAGCAACTTGTATCTTCATTTGCTGCCGACAGTTTGTCAGGCATTGACGCCAGCGACATGATTCTCGGTGCAACCTATGTGGACAAGAACACTCCGAAGAATGTGCTGAAGGGTAATATCGACGAGGTGGGCATGTTCTCCTGTGTACTGCCATTGAACCTGATTAAGGACTATGCCAATCATACGCCATTAGGCACAGAGTCGGTATTGGTGGCATATCTTGATTTCGGACGCTCAGAGCGACAGGAAGACAACACCATGCGACTGATGCCTACTGGTATCAGCCTGAAGCGCTACAAGGATAATCAAGGTAATGTGGTAGCCCGACGCGACACACTCCTCGTTATCAGCGAGACCGACGTGGACCGTAACCAATTTGCACCAATGGCCAGCATTTCTCAACTTGACAATCTTAATTTCGACTTCGTGGTTAAGGATAACGAGCTGTTAATGGAATTGCTGGATCATGACTTCCAGATAGAGAAGACTAACGTCTATGTAACGGTGAAGGATGTAGCCGACCGGAACGGCAATCTGCTGGAATCGCCAATTATGCTGAACCTCTACGTCTATCGCAACCCGTTGCGCTGGAACGTGAAACGCATCACCAAGAATCTGAAGTATGGAGAAGGGGTAACCTTTGAGGCCACTATCCAGAATTTGAGCGGTGTGTCGCAAAATTATGATTTACTGGACATACCGATGTGGATTACACCCTCAAAGAATAGCGGCACCATTGGAGCACTTGACGAGGAGATCATCACGTTTACCGTATCACCTTGTATTAACATTGGAAACTACAACGAGCAGATATCACTGGTGGGCGGCAACAATATGAACGAACCATTGCCCTTAATGCTGACAGTACGTGGCGAGGAACCGTCGTGGGCGGTCAGCAACGAGTTGAAGAAGAAGAACCTGACCATGCAGATGGTGGCACAGGTGAAGATTGACGGTATTGTGACTTCGTCATCAGAGGATATACTGGGCGTCTTTGACCAGAACGGACAGGTACTGGGTGTTGCACACATAGACTTGGACAATCAGTCAAATGCCAATCATACACTGGCATACGTCACCATCTATAGCTCTACAGAGGTTGTAACCCAGCAACCAACGCTCTATTTCAAGTATTTCCATGCCTCTTCTGGCAACATCTATTCGTTACAGGATGCCGACAAGCAGACCTATGTCTTCAAACAGGGCGAGACGCTTGGTTCGGCTACCCAACCTGTCGTGCTGGTGAATACATACAATCGTGTACAGGTATTATCGTTGAAGCAGGGCTGGAACTGGATATCTTTCAATGTGAAACCATCTGAGAACATCACGGTAGGAGAGTTGCTTTATGGTGCTGCCAACTGGGAACCCAATGATGTAATTGAGGGTATTGTCGGTGACAAGATTGTCACCTTGCTATGCCGTGCGGACGATACACCAAGAGGCTATCGCTGGACGGATGATGACAAAGTATTCAATATTGATCCACATATGATGTACCGCATCTATTCTTGTAGCGACAAGGTGGCTTACATAGCAGGTGACTATAACCTTCCCGTCATCAACCTGCAACATGGATGGAACCGTATTGCCTACCTCTCTTCCATTAACCTGCCTATTGAGCAAGCCATGAACGACTACTTGGCAAAGGCCAGTGAAGGCGATGTGCTGAAATCGCAGGATGCCTTTGCCATCGTCAGTCACAACACCGTCGGGCAGCTCATATGGAAAGGTTCGCTGAAGTATATGGAGACAGGCAAGGGGTATATGCTGAAACGCGCAGCCAATAGCAACGAAACCTTCATATATCCCGAATACTGGAGCGACTCCCGCTACAGCGGAAGCAGAATCGCCACCGCTCGTATGAACCGTACAGCTACCTCTATGAACATCGTGGCACGGATCAGTGGTATCACCGTCGAGCCTGGCGACCGACTGTCAATCTACAATGGTGCCGAATGCTGTGGTTTCGCTGAAGTAGACGACGAACAGTTGTTCTATCTGAACATTGGCGAGCAGGCCAAGAACAGCAAGCTGAGATTCAGTATTGAGCGTGGCGGTAAGGTGGCAGCCGTCTGTGGCAGCAACATCAGCTATCAGGCCGACCAGTTGTTAGGTACTCCCGAACAACCTACCATCATCAACTTCATGGCTACTGACCACCTGAGCAATGGCGAATGGTATACCATTACCGGCATCAAACTGCCGAAGCAGCCTACGGCAAAGGGGTACTATATTCATAACGGTAAAATCATATTCGTAAAATAAGATGAAAAAGACTATATTATTTTTCTTGACAGTTCTCGCCATAGGGGTGACGAGCTGCTCAGGCGGGAGTGACGATGAGGCACAGGCTCCATCACCATTTGACCCAGGTACAGAGGCTCGTCCGGGATGGACTGCTCGCAATTTGCCGGATATTGAGCAGAACATGACGGTGTATTTACGGGTACAAAATGAGTTGCTGCCGTACGTCTCAGTAAACGACTTGGTATGTGCAAAAATTTACGGAGAGGTGAGGGGCGTAGGCGTTCCCATGCTGGACAATGATGAATGGCTGATTCCACTGGTGGTATTCAGCGATGGTACTGCCCCCATTCAGTTGTCGTACTATTGCGACAAACTGCATCGCATATACACCATTGACTGGATAGACTTCGATGCTTCCTTGCCACCCGTCGGCAATGGAGACCTCTATACTCCGAAATTCGTAAAAATACGGTAAGGAATATAACTGTTTCACAGATGCAGACAATAAAGTACATAATGCTAGTCATTAGCGTCAGCTTCTACGGACAGATGATGGCACAAGGAGGCTTGGTCTCTCTCGCTAAGAAAGTAAAAAACTTCAGGGACTCCGTAGTAGTAAAGGGTATTGACCGCCGCTACATCGATGTACCTAAGAAACCTTGGCAGATTATCTTGAGAGGCAATGTGAACCAGACCATCGTGAGTATGCAGACGCAGGGAACGATGGCTGGTCATGATTATAGTGCCAGACCGTATCTCAAGACTACTCCTTCGCAGCATTTAGGACTATGGGTAGGTTACAGGGGCCTTGGTATGGGCTACTCGGTGAATGTTGGTGGCGACAAAGGTCACAAACTGACTTTTGGTGCCACGGGGGGAGCATACGGCATCAACGTGCGCATCCATTCGTTCGAAAACAGGAACCCTGATTTCAATCTAAACAGTAATCTGCTTACTGAGGAAAACAAGGAAGCATGGAACGACATAGATCTGACAAGCCCCATCCGTGTGAGAACAATCTTCGCCGACGGATACTATATGTTCAATGGTAAGAGGTTCTCATACGCCGCGGCCTACAAACAGAGGGTCATCCAGAAGCGGTCGGCGGGTTCACTGATGGCCGGACTGATGTACAACTATACACGTATCGACTATGCCTCTAACAGTAACGGCGACCTGATATATCTGATGGAGGGACTGGGCAAAATAAAACAGTGGCAAGGAAGTGCGGGCGTGGGATATACTTACAACTGGGTACCCGCCCGAGGACTGCTCGTCAACGTCTTGGCCATGCCAATGCTCACCTTTGTAAATAAACTCAAGGGCTATGGATACACGACCAACGTACCTGAACTGATGCAGAATCCCATCTTTTTCGACCCAAATACGACCGATGAGGAGTGGGATGAGTGGTTCTACGAAAACGTGCGTATAAACCATGTGGGCAATCAGACCTTCAACAGTGGACTTAGCATCGGTTTTGATGCCCGCATGTCAGTGACCTACAACATTGGGGATGTATTCTTCAATGTCCACGGACAATTCAACAATATCCGTTACCATCACAACAACAGCACGGGATATCTGAATGACTGGTTCATCAACACTTCTATTGGCATTCGATTATAAAACAAACTACAACGGTGGTTTAGAAGATATAATCATCTTTAAAATTAAATGAAAATATGCAGACTCGATTCAAGAAAAATGCCAAGATCTTCGACATAGTGATTACCGCTGTGGCGGGAATGGTGTCGGTGGGCGTGATGCTCTATGGTGTGGCTCACTTCGGTCTGAAGGAGGCTTGGCCCGAACTGATGCTAAACCTGTTTTACATTGCCTGTCTGGTGATGATATGGATGTACTTCTTCAACCGACTGGATACCCAGCGGTTCAACTACTGGTGCTCCATCTCCGTAGGCATGACGGTGCTACTGCGCGACATTCTCTTTGCGCCGCCTCTGGCCAACTACCCGCTCCACCTTACTTGCCTCACGCTATCGGTGCTGCTGCTCTGCATGCTCACTTTCTTCTATGCCCGGAAGAACTGGCAGAGCTACACCAAGCGCAATCTGTGGGCCATCTGCGTCATCGACATGATCATTGCCGCACTTTACAACTGGGACATCTATCTGGAACCCATTAACGAATACACCAACTATATGCTGACCGAAATATGGATACGTCCCACCATTACCTACTGCCTCGTGGCCTGTTTCGTGACCGAAGCGGAAAAAGCAAGTAAATAGCATAACGCCGAATCCTCACGCTCGGAAAAGCTCAAATAAATTTGGCTCTTCGCTCGCTTAATCGTAATTTTGTATTTTATTACAGATTTTACTGGATGTATTATTCCCTTCAAGCCCCTGAGGCAATCAGCAAAACAATAGCACTGCCTTCTTCCAAGAGTATCAGCAACCGTGCCTTGATAATGAACCAACTATCGGGCAATGATATACTTTTGGAGAATCTTGCAGACTGTGACGACACACAAGTCATGATCAGGGCATTAGGAAGTCGCTCTAAAGTAACCGACATTGGTGCCGCAGGTACGGCGATGCGGTTCCTTACGGCGTATTTCGCCTCAACAGACAACAGCACATTATTGACTGGAACAGAAAGGATGAGACACCGTCCGATTGGTATACTTGTCGATGCCCTTTTGAGCCTTGGCGCAGACATAAGCTATGCAGGTGAGGAGGGCTACCCTCCCCTAAGCATTAAAGGCAGACGGCTGAAGGGTGGCGAGATGTCTATTCCGGGCCACATTAGTTCACAATATATCTCGGCACTAATGATGATTGCTCCATATACTGTCAACGGTTTGAGAATGCACCTCACAGGAGATATTATTTCAAAATCATACATTAACCTCACGGAGCAGTTGATGAGGAGATTTGGTGCCGATATAGAGAGAGAGGACGAGAGGACACTCACAATAAGGCCATCAAGATACACGGGGAAGTCATTCACCATTGAGAACGACTGGAGTGCAGCTTCATACTGGTATGAGATACTGGCATTACTCGCTGACAAAGAGAGTTGCATCATGCTGCCCAACCTCTGCGCCAACAGCCTTCAAGGAGACGCCGAAGTAAGAAAACTGTTTGAGCCGCTCGGCGTCAATACTACATTCAAGGAAGGGGGCATCCTGCTCACCAAAGGTACTGAAAGATGCAGAGAATACAACCAAGACCTTTCCAGCCAGCCCGACCTTGCCCAAGCTATTGTGGTAACCTGCGCCATGCTGAGAATACCGTTTACCATCACTGGATTGCAAACCTTGAGAATCAAGGAAACCGACCGTATGAAAGCCCTCCGCATGGAACTGGCTAAAACGGGTGTCCATATTGAGGAAAGAAACAGCAATACTCTAACCTGGAATGGAACAACGGAGCATACTGACAACATACTCCCCATCGACACCTATGAAGACCATCGCATGGCTATGGCATTTGCACCCTGTGCAATATGCTATCCTCTTTTGAAAATCAATCATCCTGAAGTGGTCAGTAAGTCATACCCTCGTTTCTGGGAAGATCTGAGACAAGCTGGTTTCAAAATCCTTCAACAATCAACCCTGCCATGATTGAATTACTGCAATATAGTTTCTTTGTCAACGCCTTGATATCCAGCATACTTGTTGGCATCCTCGGCGGATTTATCGGTACTTATATCGTGACTCGCCG
Organism: uncultured Prevotellaceae bacterium; assembly: GCA_900318305.1. Classification (GTDB taxonomy): domain Bacteria; phylum Bacteroidota; class Bacteroidia; order Bacteroidales; family Bacteroidaceae; genus UBA6382. The sequence continues at coordinate 15,429 of ONKB01000018.1, forward strand.
CCTGGTATTCATCGCAGGCGGTCTTGCCCATGCCTCTCTGGGCGGAGTGGGATTGTGTGCACTGTGTTCTGCTCCACCTATCCTGGGAGCAAGCATCTTCTCCCTGCTGTCGGCAGCGGGTGTTAAAAGAATCAGTCAGACCCTTGCCATCAAAGAAGATGCCGCCATAGCCATGATCTGGGCGTTTGGTGTCAGCGTGGGCATTATTTGCGCCTTCCATGCACCAGAGTTCCTCCCCGACCTTCCTAACTACATCTTCGGCAATGTGTTGCTGTCCACTTCATCTGACATCATGTTTTTGGCTGTACTTACATTGATATCAACAGTCTTTTTCATCCGTTATTTGCCCCAGATTGCCACCATTGCCTTTGACAAGGAGTTTGCCCGCTCCATAAGAATACCCGTGGAATACTTCGAGAATATCCTGATGGTACTTGTTGCATTGTCTGTAGTAGCCATCTTGCGTGCCATGGGTATTGTCCTCGCCATCTCTTTATTGTCAATCCCTCACATCACGGCATCGACTTTCGCCAGGAAATTCAGCCACACAATCGGCTATTCCATTATCATCACCATCATTGACTGTCTGCTGGGACTATATCTCTCATATCATTTCAACATACCGAGCGGGGCAACAATTGTCTTCGTCGCAGTAGTGATTTATGCCCTTTCCAAAACAATAAAAGTGGTTTCTACACGTTTGGTTAAAAGAAGTGTTGTATCTCATCAACATACAACCGACTGAGTTTCCAAGGATGAATAAAAAGACGCATCTATTCACTCTTTTCACCCTTGTAGGGTTTTTGTTGGCATTGTCATCATGCAATACCAGCAAGAATACTGCGTCAGTTCGATTCTGGAAAGGATTCAAAGCCAAATACAATACTTACTACAACGGGCATCAGGCCTACCTTGAGGGAATGAAACTCAAGCGTGAGAAGAACAAGGACAATTATCTGGAACCTCTACCTCTGTTTATGGTGGGCAACGAGAATGCGCGGGGAGTGGGAAGTCCCAACTTTGAGACGGCAGTGACTAAATGTGAGAAAGCCATACAACTTTACTCCATCAACAAGAAGCCCACTTTTCCTAAAGGACACAAACTGACCGCCAAGGAGAAAGCCATGAAGAACCAGACAGAGTTCAATCCGTTTATCAAGAACGCCTGGATTCTCATGGGAATGGCCCAGTTCCAGAAAGGCGATTTTGTGGATGCCGCAGCCACATTTGCCTATACCGTCAGACTATATAATAACCAGCCTGATGTCAGAGAAATGGCACGTGCCCTGCAAGCCATCTCTTATATTGAGATGGAATGGTATTATGATGCCGAGGATCTCTTGGACAAGGTGCGTCGGGCAGGTATTCCAAAGAGTAGTCAGCGCTATTACAATATGGCTTTGGCAGACTTGAACTTACACCGCAAAAACTGGAAAGAAGCACTGCCGTATGTTGAAAAAGAGGTGAAGAACATGAGGCACGGCATTGAGAAAGCAAGAGGTTATTTCCTGCTTGCCCAGATATACAAGATGCTGGACATGAAAGAGAAGTCCTACAAGGCCTTGGGTAAAATCAAAAGCCAGAGCCCTCCTTATGACATGCGCTTCAATGCCCAGATCAGCCAGACAGAAGTGCTGAGCGAGGGCGGCAACAAACATAAACTTGCCAAGCTGAAATCACTTGCCAGAAAGGCCAATAACAAAAACTATCTTGACCAGATTTATTATGCCATAGGCAATGTTTATCTGGCATGGCCTGACACAACAAAGGCTATTCAGACCTACGAAGCAGGAAGGTATCAGGGCAATGGCAGCACCTATGCCAAAAGCATGCTCCTGGTTTCACTCGGTGACATCTATTATAGCAAAGAACGTTTTGAGAGAGCCCAGGAATGCTACAAAGCTGCACTCAGTGGTTTAAGATACGGCTACGAAAGGTATGAGGAACTCACTTTCCGTTCCAAGGCACTTTCACAGATTGGTCCACTCTCTGAAGAGATTTTCATGCAAGACAGTCTGCAAGCCTTGACCCGCATGAGTGAGAGAGAGAGGAATGAGGCAATAGACCGCTTGATTGACCTGGAAAAGAAACGTCAGAAAGAAGCAGAAAAACAACGCAGGGATTCCATCGCCAAGACCAAAGAGTCAAACAAGGATAAACCTGTTGGCAATAAAATAGTCAGCGCAATGCCATCGGTACTTCATGGTGGTGTAGCCAACTGGTATTTCTATGAAGAACAGACTGTTTCGCAAGGTTTGGAACTTTTCAAAAAACAATGGGGCAAACGTGAGAATACAGATAACTGGCGACTCTCCAGCACAGCCAAAGCCTTAAGCAAGGAGGCAAAGGCTCATGCAGATTCGTTGCAGGCCGCCATACAAGACTCCATCAAGAGAGCAAAGAAAGAAAACAAGAAAAAGCTGGAAGAGGATGACCCCACTAACAAACTAAGCCGGGCATACTATTTAGCACAGCTACCATTTACTGAGGAACAGCTTCAGGAGTCAAACAAGAAGATCGAATCCGCCCTTTTCCAGGCAGGTATTCTGGAAATGGAGGTATTGGAGGATTATCGCGTCGCCAATAAGACCCTGACACGGCTCTATACCCAATTCCCTGATTTCAATCCCAAGGATTTCTTGCTGTACAAGATGTATCTCATGGAATTACGTTGGGGAGACCCTGCTCAAGCTGAACAGTACAGGAAAGAACTGTTGCAGTCTTATCCTGACAGCAAATACACCACCATCATCGGCGATCCCGATTTTGTTGTCAAGGCACGCTACGGCAAACACATTGAGGATTCTCTCTATGCTGAGGCATATAATGCCTTCCGTGACAACAATTTTGAGATTTTGGACCGCAACTGCAAACTCTCGGATACACAATATGCCACTGGTGCAAACAGAAGCAAATTCTTGTTCCTGGAGGCAATGTCGGCCCTGAGAGCAGGAAACCTGCGTACCTTTGCCACTCGTCTTGACAGTGTCTCCAAGTACAAGGACGATCCTATCAGCAACATCGCCACCAACATTCTAAACGGTATCAAATCGGGCAAAAAACCTGTAGGAGGACAATACAGCATCACCGATTTCTGGGAAAGCAGAAAGGCATTGCTGCATGAAAGCGGCGAAACCGCCAAGGCAGACACTCTCAATGCCAACAGATTAGAACCGTTTACCTTTATCCTGACATTCTCGCCCGACTCCATCGCCGAAGGCAAACTGCTATATAATATCTCCAGATTCAATTTTACCACCTTTGCCATAAGAAACTTCAATATCAGTATGGCACGCGCTGATTCTGTCTCACAGATTATCGTGGAAGGTTTTGCCAATTTTGATGAGGTTCACCGTTATGCCCTTGAGCTCTATCAGGATTCCGTCTGCAAACAAGTATTGAGGAATACTTCTCCTATCATCATATCCGACCATAACCTCAAACTGTTGAATGACAGGTATACTCTTGACGAGTACCAGATATTCTATAACAAGCATTTTGTTCCTGTGCATGTTCGCAAAGATCTTAACCTTGATATAGATCCGGGCAAGTTCATCTGGGATGAGTTTGAGGAAGTGAAGACCAAGGAAGATGAGGAGAAAGAAGATATCCAAACCATAGACGATGATGATAACTGGTATTAATTACAGATAAGACATGGACGACAAAATAGGATTCTACGGCAAACTACTCTGGGTTGACGACGAAATAGAAATGTTGCGTGCCCAAATCTATTTTCTTGAAAAGAAAGGATATGAAATCGTCAAGGCCTCCAATGGTACTGATGCCATAGATATATGTTCACAGACAAGTTTTGACTTGATACTCCTGGATGAGAATATGCCAGGACTCAGCGGTCTTGAGACTTTGCAGCGTATCAAGGAAATACAGCCTGAGGTTCCTATCGTAATGGTTACCAAAAGTGAGGAGGAAGACATCATGAACCAAGCCATCGGTTCAAAGATTGCCGACTATCTTATCAAGCCTGTCAATCCTAATCAGATACTCCTTTCCCTGAAAAAAAACATCCACAAGAAGGAAATCGTCACAGAAGTCACACAGACCTCTTACCGTCAGGAATTTGCAAAATTGGGCATGCAGATAAACGACAGCCTTTCATGGGAAGAATGGATAGACGTATACAAACGGCTTGTTTACTGGGAACTGGAACTGGAAGAGGTAGGCAGCGAAATGAGCGAGATGCTCAAAATGCAGAAACAGGAAGCCAACAACCTTTTTGAGAAATACATCCGCAAGCATTATGAGGGCTGGATTGATGGTTCAGACCCAGATAAACCCCTCTTAAGTACCGATGTCTTCAGCAAACGTATCTTCCCACTGCTGAATAATGGGGACAAGGTGTTTCTCATCATCATTGACAACCTGCGTTATGATCAGTGGAGGACTTTGACGAAAGAAATTACCCCTCTTTTTAACTTCAACGACGAGTTGTATTACAGCATACTGCCAACTGTTACACAATATGCACGCAATGCTATCTGTGCCGGGCTAATGCCTTTGAACATACAGCAGATGTTTCCGGAACTCTGGATAGATGAGGATGAAGACGAGGGCAAGAATCTGAAGGAGGGACAACTTATCAAGACTCTGATGGACCGCTATCGCAGGAAGGAATCTTTCACTTACAATAAAATCAACGATTCTGTAGGTGCCGACAAGCTTCTCAACCAATTCTCCAAACTCATCAGCACCCCCCTCAACGTACTGGTCATCAACTTCATCGACATCATGTCACATGCACGCAATGAGCGTCAGATGATGCATGAACTCGTGGGTAATGAGGCTGCTTACCGAAGCATTACACGCAGCTGGTTCCGCCATTCTTCCATCAAGAGCTTGTTTGAGAAGATAGCCGAGTCGGGATATAAAGTCATCATCACTACTGATCACGGCAGCATCAAAGTGGAAGATCCCATTAAAGTCGTTGGCGACAAAGAGACAAACACCAATCTCAGGTATAAAGTTGGTAAAAATCTGGGCTATAACGCAAAAGACGTTTATGAAATAAAATCACCCAAAAGTATTGGACTGCCCTCACCAAATATCAGCAGTACCTATATACTCTGTGGTGGAGAAAAGTTTTTTGCCTATCCCAATAACTTCAATTATTATGTAACCTACTATAGGGGAACATTCCAACACGGAGGCATCTCTATGGAGGAAATGATTATTCCTCTTATAACTATGGAAAGCAAAATAAAATAGCAGGAAATGACTATCACCATACAATCACTCAACGACATAGACCTTGCCGCACAAACTTTCATTGAAAGCATGACGAGCAAGAGAATCTTTGCTTTCTACGGAAGTATGGGAGCTGGCAAGACAACTTTCATCAAAGCGGTATGCAAACTGTTGGGAGTAACCGACGTCGTCACTTCACCCACGTTTGCCATTGTCAACGAGTATTCTTTACAGGAAAAAGGGAGACATATCTATCATTTTGACTTCTACCGCATCAAGAAAGAGAGCGAAATCTATGATATCGGTTATGAAGATTATTTCTACAGCAACGACATCTGTTTTCTTGAATGGCCGGAGCTCATAGAGGACCTGCTGCCTGAAGACACCGTGCGGATTCACATCGCAGCCAACCCGGACGGTTCCCGCATCTTGGATATACACTAAGGTAATTCTCAGAAATGCTTTTCTATTATAATACCCACATCGGATATTCCCGGTAGCGGGTCACGGCGCATTATGTGGTACAACCTCATCTTGCCGTATTGTCCTTCCTTAAGGAACAGGGTTTTCAAAAAATACACGTTGTCATGTATAGTCAGCCCTTTGCCAAGGAAATTACCATCTTCATCGGTTATTCTGCAATCCAGAGTATCCCTGAATGACCCGTCAGGAAACGCAAGTTCCATTTCTGCCATTAGCCAAAGGCTCTGATAAGGGAAGAAACGGGTTGATCGAACCGCTATGGAAACATCATAGTTACCACTCTGACGGATGGTGTCAATATTAATTGTCAAAGTATCCTGCGTATTCCACCCGTTGACTGATATTGAACAGTATGTATTGGTGACATACTTTCTGCCACAGGAAACTACCAGGACAGATGCCATCAGTAGCACTATGTATCTCATCATGACCAGCCTGCAGAACGGAAACCCTTCAACGCCTTACTCTCCACATTTACTCCGCAGTTGCTTCCTCCTGGGGTGTATTTGATTTGGGAGAGCGGTTGCGGTCGCGGTTGTGCCTGTTTCTATTTTTATGTTTATTCTTCTTCGCCTTATCAAAACGGGTAAGGCTGTCCTGTTCGGCCAAGTCAACAATCGCCGGTTTTCCCTGTCCCATGTCATCATCTGACAATGCGGCAGGTTTTTGCCCTTGACGGTTCATTTCAATGACCTCAAAGGCACGCTTGGCAGTAATTGTCACCAAATCGGCAGAGTTGATGTTCTTGTCAGGAGAATAGCATACCAGTCCCGCAATAACATCTGTCTTGACCTGGTAATACACCTTATCAGCCGTTTCAAGGCTAATATCCCTAGCCGGTATATGCGAGGCAGCATCCATATATATGCTGACTTCATAGTTGAGACAGCATTTTAATTTTGCGCACTGGCCTGCCAGTTTCTGTGGATTAAGTGACACATTCTGGCTACGGGCAGCGGCAGTGGAGACCGTGACAAAATTCTTCATCCATGTAGCACAACACAATTCCCTTCCACAAGGTCCAATACCACCGATGCGCCCAGCTTCCTGACGGGCACCAATCTGACGCATCTCAATTCGCACATGAAATTCCTCTGCGAGAACCTTTATTAACGTACGGAAATCCACACGCTGGTCGGCGATATAATAGAAAATGGCCTTACTTCCATCACCCTGATATTCAACGTCACCAATTTTCATGTCCAATTCCAGATTTTTAGCAATCTGGCGCGACTTAATCATCGTAGAATGCTCCAAAGCCTTGGCCTCAGCATATTTCTCCATATCCGACTCACGGGCAATACGATAAATACGCTTCGTTCCGGCATCACTCTTCAGATGAGTCTTTGACATCTGCAACGTTACCAATGCACCTGTCAGAGTCACCGTACCTATATCATGACCAGGGGATGCCTCTACAGCCACCACATCGCCTTTAGAAAGTGACAGATGATTACTATTCAAATAATAGTCCTTACGGGTATTCTTAAACTGGACCTCGACCAAGTCCGTCATTCTATCCCCTCCCGGCACATCAGCCAGCCAATCGTAGGTATTCAATTGCTTATCCTGCCTGCCCACGGCTTTGATGCTAAGTCCCCGTTGATAAGAACCACATACAAATTCTTTCATATCTCTATTTTCTAATAAGGACGATACATCTTAACGCCATGTCAAACAGCACCGTCCGTGAATATACATTTTGTTCAATATCTCTTTGGGCAACAGAGAATTCCCGCATAAATCCCATCACATTCCTCTCATTGACAAAACGGGAGAACTTTGATGCGAATTGCATCTCCTCATCGCCCATAAAATTCAGTTCCGCATGATGGAAGTTATATACAAAATTCTCACGCAACATATTCTGGCAATACTCCAGAAAAGCTCTCTGTTTCTCCCTTCCCCATGAGGCAATCGTCTCGCTCCAGCTCTTCAGCACCAGAAGGTCGCGCGAATATGCGGCACGCATCAGCTGGGTAAAATATTTGAAATAATTACCCGCCTCGCTGTTGACGTTGATTGTCTGCAATGCCTTCAGATAGCTTCCGCCAGCGATTCTTGCCACTTGCACCGCCATATCACGCTCCAGTCCGTTGCGTTGCACTAAAGCGTCTGCAACAACAGCAGTTGGCAGAGGGCGGAAGGTAATCTGCTGTAAGCGGCTCAATATAGTAGGCAAAATCGGTGAAGTGTTGTTGGAGACCAGGATAAATACTGTACCGGGAGTCGGCTCCTCAAGAGTCTTGAGCAAGTTGTTGGCAGCAGCACCGCGCATTTTCTCAGGAAGCCATATAATCATCACCTTATATCCTCCTTCATAGGAGGTAACACTCAGTTTGTCTATTATGCGGTCGCTCTCAGCCTCGGTAATTAGTGCCTGCTTATTGTCAGAGCCCATGGTTTCAAGCCAGTCATCAAGGCCGAAATACAACGATGCACCCAGACACTCCGTCCATTCCTTGCGATAATCCTCACACGTCGTTGACTGGTCCTTCTTAATCACAGGAAACGAGAAGTGCAAATCGGGATGGACCAATTTTGCCACCTGTTTACAAGAAGGGCACACGCCACAGCTCTCACCGCCATTGGGATGCTGACACAAGATATAGTTGGCAAAAGCCATCGCCATAGCCATTTTCCCACAACCCGAAGGGCCACAGAAAAGCAAGGCATGAGGAATCCTTCCCGTCTCCACCTGTCGGCGCAGAATGGCCTTAATTTCGTCCTGTCCTATAACATCATTGAATGACATATGCCTGTACCTGTATTTATTGTCAATAGATAGCCTTTGCCACCTCGTAAATGGTATCTGCCTTACCGTTGGAATAGAAATGAATACTCTGCACACCCTTCTTCACCAGTTCCCTGCACTGGCTTATACACCATTCTATGCCAAGTCCGTACAGTTGTTCGTCGGAAGTGCATTTCACCGCTTCGCGCACAAAGTCCTCCGGCAAGTCACAATGGAAAGTCTTGGGCAGCATAGTCAGCTGGGAGAGTTTGGTCAGAGGTTTGATACCAGGTATAATCGGCACCATAATACCTTCAGTGCGGCAAGCCTTGACAAAGTCAAAATACTTCTGGTTGTCAAAGAACATCTGTGTCACGCCATATTCCGCCCCCAGTTCCACCTTCCTCTTGAACCACTCTATGTCAGTAGTCAGATTAGGAGCCTCCTCATGCTTCTCAGGATAACAGGCTACGCCGTAGGAAAATGGAGTTCCTCCGCTCCTGACAGGAGAACCGTCAATAAAGTATCCCCTATTGTACTGATTTACCTGCTCTATCAGTTCGGTAGCATGACTGTAACCGTCAGCCTCAGGCCTGAACACCTTGTCTTCCTTACCCTTGTCGCCTCGTAGCAGCAACAGGTTGCGCACACTCAGGAACTGCAAATCCATCAGCACATATTCGGTATCCGTCTTTGTAAAACCGCTGCAGAGAATATGAGGTACTATCGGTATCTTATACTCATTTTGCAATGCGGCGGCAACGGCGATAGTCCCCGGACGGCGACGCACCATTATACGTTCCAGCAATCCGTTTCCAGCATCTTTATAAACAGGTTCGCTGCGGTGATTGGTAATATTAATATATTTGGGGTCAAACTCACGCAGTTTGTCTATTGTCTGCCTAAGTTTGTCTATCCCCGTTCCTTTCAATGGCGGAAGAACCTCAAACGAGAAAGCCGTACCAGGGCCAGCTATAAGATCCGTAATCTTCATTAGCAAATGAGAATTGTAATTGGCACTATTTATTCAAATTATGCAAAGTTACGATTAAGCGAGCGAAAAGCCAAATTTATTTGAGCTTTTCGTTCATGCTCTTTTCATCCTCTCCTGCTCTCCCATTCGGGAGAGAGCAACGCCTAATCGTAATTTTTGCACAAATTTCTCACGCTCGGAAAAGCTCAAATAAATTTGGCTTTTCGCTCGCTTAATCGTAATTTTGCATTTAAATACTCTTTCCATATTTATTTATGAAATTACTCTTTGTATTTGCATCAAGAAATGAGTTGTTTGACATACAACTTCCCCACCACGAGGTGACCACATTTCTGGCAGGTGTAGGCAAAGCCCGCTCAGCCATGATGGTGATGAAAAAAATCATGGAAGACAGGCCTGACATGGTTATCAGCATAGGCACTGCCGGCACTTTCAACCATAAGGTGGGCGACATCCTGGTGTGCCGTCACTTCATTGACCGCGACTTCTACCAGACATATGACCTGCTCCAACTTGAGTGTGACATCACAGTTCCAGAAACTCCCTTTATAGGCCAGTTCCACTCTATAGTCGACGGGATTGCTGTGAAGCGTACAGACTTCATGGACAGTTGTGGCGACAATTTCGTAACCGAGGGAGAAAGCCACGGCGAAGATGTTGTCGATATGGAATCGTTTGCTGAACTTCAGGCATGCCGGGAGATGGGCATTCCGTTCTTCGCCATAAAATATGTGACCGATATCATCGGGCAGAATTCCCTTGACATCTGGGAGAAGCGTCTGGCAACCGCCAAGGAGAGACTGAAAGCTTATCTTCAGGAACTGGATTTATAAAAAGAGTCCTCCCTGGCCCTCTCTTTTCAAGAGTTAGACAGGAGTGCAGGGTTGAGGGTACAGACAACATACAGTTTCAAGAATTATGTGAACAAAAATATTTCAGAAATAACCATACAAAACAATAACCGATAATGAAAATACTGATTTTAAATTGCGGCAGTTCGTCAATTAAATATAAGATGTACGACATGACCGACAAGAGCGTCCTCGCCGCAGGCGGCATAGAGAAGATAGGCTCACAGGGAGCATTCCTGAAGATTAAGTTGCCTGTGGCTGAAAAGACTTTCTATGAGATACCCGACCACAACACCGGTGTGGAGATAGTGCTGAAAGCTTTGACTGACTCCCAGAAAGGCTGTATCAAATCGCTGGAGGAAATCAATGCCATAGGCCAGCGCATCGTACACGGAGGTCCTTTCAGCGAAAGCACGATAATAACCCCTGAGATATTCTTAGAGTGGAAAAAATATCTCGCTCTCGCCCCTGTTCACAGTGGGGTACAGGCCAAGTGTATTGAAGCCGTGAAAGCCCATCTCCCACAGGTGCCACAAGTGGCGATATTTGACACGGCTTTCCATCAGACCATACCAGAGCATGCCTACCTGTCATCGCTGCCGTATGACTATTACGAGAAATACGGCATCCGCCGGTATGGCTTCCACGGCACGTCATTCCGTTATGTGCTTCAGCGCTCAGCCCAGGTGTTAGGTTTTAATCCCAAAGAGAAAAGACTGATTATATGTCACATAGGCAACGGCATCTCCATAAGCGCCGTGAAAGATGGCCAATGTATTGATACCACAATGGGCATGATGCCTAACGAAGGACCTATGATGGGAACTCGCACAGGCGATCTGGACCCGTCCTCCTTGCTTTATCTTATGGAGAAGGAGAAGCTCTCTACTGCACAAGCTACCGACATCATCAATAAGCAGAGCGGGCTACTTGGCATCAGCGGCAAGACCAACGATATGCGCGAGGTGATAGAACTAGCCGAGAACGGAGACCAAAAAGCCCAGCTGGCAGTCAAAATGTACAACTACAGGCTGAAGAAATATATCGGAGCGTATGCGGCCATTCTCGGCGGCGTGGACTACATCATCTTTACCGCAGGCGTGGGAGAAAACCAACCTCCTGTGCGCAAAGGTTGCCTTGACGGGCTGGAGTTTATCGGCGTGCAACTCGACCTGGCCAAAAACAAGACTATATACGGACAGGAAACCGTCATCTCCACTCCTGAGAGCAAAGTGATCGTTGCAGTCATCCCTACCGACGAGGAACTAATGATGGCTGAAGACACCATGAACCTCGTAGCATCAAGATAGACTTAATCATACAATCATCATCATCACTCAGAACTATGGCACAACTATCCAGAAGAGATTTTCTCAAGACGGCAGGCATTGCCCTGATGGGGGCTACGGCAGGAAGCTCTGCCATTGCCAAGGTTGGAGAGAAAGAACTGAAAGCGCTGGTGGACAGGAAAAGCGGCTTTACTATGTGGCAACTCAACACACAGTGTAACCAGATAGGAAACACCTATGTGTTTGTCACCGACAAAGGCCGTGTCATCGTGATGGACGGCGGACACCAGGAAGACGAATACTACCTCCGCGGTTTCCTCGCCATGCTCGGCAACAAAGTGGACACATGGTTTATATCCCACCCTCACATAGACCACATGGGTTCGTTGCTGGGAATACTGAAAGCGCCAAGGGGTATTACCATCAGGCGTATCATTCACTCCAGGTTCAACGACGCTCTTATTGAGGGGGAGAGTTATTGTGTGGAATCGTGCCGCGACTTCTACGCGGAACTGGACAAGGCCAAAGATATTGAGATAATCAACCTGACCAGGCCTGGTTTGGAGGAAAGCATTGACGGATTCAACTATAAAATACTTGGTGTTGCCAACCCTGAACTGATGATGAACACATACAACAACTCGTCGGTTATCATCCGCGTATGGGACAAGCGGAAATCACTTGTCTTTCTGGGCGACGCTGGAATAGAATGCGGAAACAAAGTACTTAACAGTCCCTACCGCCCTCTGCTGGATTGTGACTACCTGCAAATGGCCCATCACGGACAGAACGGCTGCGACGAGCATTTTTACAAGACAATCAACTTCAGGGCCTGCCTCTGGAGCACGCCACAATGGGTGTGGGAAAATAATGCCGGCAAGGGCATCAACACCCATCACCTAAAGACATTCGACACCCGGCGCTGGATGGACGAAAAAGGCATCAAGGAGCATCACGTCTCATGGATGGGACTATGGCAACTTGACTAAGACTCCTCTCATCCTCCAAAAGGGTTCTGCTTAACGGAAAAAAGAACAGTTCTTTTTGTTAAAAGAAAAAATAGAAGTACCTTTGTATCTCTGTAATTATTTCGAATTATCATTATGGCTCAAACTAAAGCAATTAAGACCGCATTAATTTCCGTCTTCCACAAAGACGGCCTTGAGGAGTTGTTGGAAAAACTCCATACTGAAGGTGTCAAGTTTCTTTCCACCGGAGGCACACAGAAATTTATTGAAAGTCTGGGTTATCCCTGTCAGAAAGTTGAGGATGTTACGACCTACCCATCCATACTTGGTGGACGCGTAAAAACGCTCCATCCAAAAATATTCGGTGGTATCCTGGGCCGCCGCGAATTGGAAAGCGACCAGAAGGAGATGGAAAAATATGACATTACCCCCATTGACCTTGTCATTGTTGATCTTTATCCTTTTGAGGATACCGTTAAAAGCGGTGCAGGCGAGGCTGACATCATTGAGAAAATAGATATTGGCGGCATTTCCCTGATTCGCGCTGCTGCAAAGAACTTCAAGGATGTCGTTATCATTCCGAACAAGGATGAGTACAAGCCTCTGCTTGACCTCCTCAACCAAAAAGGCGCCAACACCGACATTGAGGACCGCCGTCATTTCGCTGAACGGGCTTTTGCCACAAGCAGCCATTACGACACAGCTATTCACGAATATTTCGCAGGCTAAAGACTCAAACACAATAACCACAACATAGCTTATGGGATTTTTTTCTTTCACACAAGACATATCTATGGATCTAGGTACCGCCAACACCATCATCATAAGTGATGGAAAAATTGTTGTTGACGAACCTTCCGTAGTAGCCCTGGATGCCGCCACAAACAAGATGAGGGCTGTAGGCGAAAGGGCTAAACTGATGTATGAGAAATCAAACAGCAACATCCGAGTCATCAGACCTCTGCGTGATGGTGTGATTGCCGACTTCAATGCTTGTGAGCAGATGATGCGCGGTTTGATAAAAATGGTCCATACCGGCAATCATCTTTTCTCTCCTTCTCTGAGAATGGTCATCGGTGTTCCTTCAGGCTCCACTGAAGTTGAACTCCGTGCCGTGCGTGACTCTGCCGAGCATGCGGGAGGACGCGACATCTACCTTATTTTTGAACCCATGGCAGCCGCCATAGGTTGCGGCATTGATGTAGAGGCCCCTGAAGGTAACATGATTATCGACATTGGTGGCGGCACAACTGAGATAGCTGTCATCTCCCTGGGCGGCATTGTTTCCAACAATTCCATCAAGATTGCCGGTGATGACTTCACCGCCGATATTCAGGAATATATGAGCCGTCAGCACAATGTCAAAGTCAGCGAGCGAATGGCAGAGCGCATAAAGATAAACGTGGGCGCAGCCCTTACCGACCTTGAGAGTGACATACCTGATAATTTTATCGTGCATGGTCCTAACCGCATCACAGCCCTCCCAATGGAGGTGCCTGTATGCTATCAGGAAATAGCTCATTGCCTTGAGAAATCCCTGACCCGCATTGAGACAGCTGTACTCTCGGCTTTGGAAAACACCCCGCCCGAACTCTATGCCGACATCGTCAAAAACGGTATTTTCATGACTGGAGGCGGTGCCTTGCTGCGTGGCCTTGACAAGCGTCTGCAGAACAAAATCAATATTCCTTTCCACGTAGCCGACGATCCTCTCCGCAGCGTTGCGAAAGGAACAGGTATTGCCCTTGAAAACGTAGACCACTTTGAGTTCCTAATGAGGTAATGGAGGATACCAATCTTCTGCATACAACGGGAACAGTTATGTTATCTCTGTGGAAAACATGAGGAAAAGACATCTGTTCCCCTATTTTTTCTGAGCGAATACATTCCCCAATGAACACTCTCCTTGAATTTATCAAGAAATATTATTACTGGTTTCTCTTTATCATCCTGGAGGCAATCAGTCTTGTAATCATGTTCCAAGGCAACAATTACCACGGGAGTGTATGGTTTACTTCTGCAAATACGGTAGCGGGGAAAGTTAATGGATGTTATGCCGATGTCATCGCATTTATCCATCTCAAGGATGTTAACAAATCGCTGACATCGGAGAATATCTATTTGCAGAAACAGGTGGCCGACCTGCGTCAGATTTTAGACAAGCGGTCTTCAACCCCCTCTGCAAATGAACGCATCATACAGGATTCATTAGAGGATTACACTCTCATTCCCGCCAAGGTTGTGTCCAACAGCCTTTATAAGGACAACAACTACATCATCATCAACAAAGGTGAGAATGATGGCATAAAAACCGACATGGGAGTTGTGGGCGGTGGCGGTATTGTAGGAATCATCTCTCTTACCGGTCCTCACTACTCGCTCATCCTACCCACAATCAACAGCAGCAGCAACATCAGTTGCCGCATACGCCACAGCAACTACTTCGGTTATCTGCAATGGCCCGGGGGCGGCATAAACACGGCATACCTGAACGACATCCCCCATTATGCTCACGTCAAAACAGGAGACTATATTGAGACCAGCGGCTACTCATCGGTATTCCCGGCGGGATTATTCGTGGGCAAGGTGACAAAAATCAGCAATTCTCCTGACGGATTGTCGCTTCAGTTAAAAGTGAATCTCGGAACAGATTTCAGCAGACTTACCGACGTTTGTGTCGTTTCGTGCAAGAACACAGCTGAGATAAATACGCTCAGAACCCGATTCAAGCAAATGGGTTCTTCAGAACAACAATAACGGAGATGAAACAATTCTTTTGGACAACAGGCCTGCTAATCGTACAGATACTCGTACTCAACCATGTCCATGTTAATGGCTATGGGACGCCTTTCGTATGCATATTTCCCATTCTTCTTTTTCCTCTTGAATCATCACGCTGGAAGATTCTGTTTCTCGGCTTCATCATAGGGATAATTGAGGATATTTTCATCAACACGCCAGGTGTTTCCACCGCTACCTTTACGGCTTTAGCCATGATACAGCCGAATTTATTAAAATCTGTCATGCCTCACGACGAGGACGACAAGAACCTGCCACCATCTGCCAGGAATATCGGCTGGGGTAACTATATTAAATACCTTTTCACGGCATGTTTAATCATTTCCCTTGTATTCTTCGCACTGGAGACTTTCTCATTTTTCAATTATACAAAGTATCTGATTAGCGTCTTCAGCACCTGTTTCATTACCTTCTTATTCTTATTGTCAATTGAGAAAGTAAGGAACGCCCAAACATAAAAACAGGAGGGGGAAATGGCTGTTGTTAATTTTGAGAAGCGCCGCTACATCATCGGAGTCATAACGATTGTTATCGTACTCATCTATATTTTCCGACTATTGTCGTTACAAGTGCTGAGCGATAACTACAAGAGGTTTGCCGACTCCAATGCCTTTCTCAAAAAAATACAGTATCCCGCACGGGGACTTATCACCGATCGTAAGGGAAGACTGCTGGTTTACAACGAGCCAACGTATAACATCATGGTTGTTATGAACGAGCAACATGGTATTGATACCATGAGTTTCTGTCAGACAATAGGTATCACGAAACAGCAGTACATTGACCGTATGGAAAATATCAAAGATCCCCGAATAAACTACGGTTATTCCCGTTACACGCCCCAATTGTTTATGGGTCAGATACCTTCCAAGGAATTCTCTATTCTCCAAGAGAAACTTTTCAAATTCAAAGGTTTCTATGTCGAAAAACGTTCCATACGTCACTATGCCACCTCAAATGCCGCCCACATTCTTGGCGATGTGGCAGAGGTAAGCCCTGCGGAGATTGACTCCGACGCCTACTACCGAAGCGGAGATTACATCGGCAAACTTGGCGTGGAGAAGTCTTACGAAAAAGATCTGCGAGGAATTAAAGGCGTAAAGGTCATGATTCGTGACGTACACGGACGTATCAAAGGACATTATAAAGACGGGAAATTTGACAGGGTGCCAGAACCAGGACGAAACCTCACCCTGGGCATCGACCGCGACCTCCAGGCATTGGGAGAACGTCTTATGCAAGGTAAAATCGGCAGCATCGTGGCTATTGAGCCTTCCAGCGGGGAAATACTGTGTATGGTTTCCTCTCCTACCTTTGACCCCCATCTCCTAGTTGGTCCTGACCGGGGAACTAATTATCAAAAACTACATGATAACCCTCACAAGCCATTGCTCAACAGGGCAATCATGGGACAATATCCTCCAGGCTCCACATTCAAAACCACACAGGCTCTGACATTTTTGCAGGAAGGTATCATTACTCCTCACACTTATTACCCCTGCTCTCATGGTTTCTGGCATGGGCGCACTCATGTAGGATGTCACGGGCATCATTCACCCGTTGAGTTGAATTTCGCCATTCAGACATCATGCAACAGCTACTTCTGCTGGGGGTTCTATCACATGATTATGGCCAAAAAGAAATATGGCTCCTACAGCCAAGCACTAACAACATGGAAAGACTATATGGTTTCTATGGGTTTTGGCTACAGACTTGGAGTTGACCTCCCGGGCGAGCAGCGTGGCATGATTCCTAATGCTCAATATTATGACAAATGGTATAAAGGCAAATGGAATGCCCTGACTATTATCAGTGATGCCATAGGTCAGGGAGAAGTGATGCTTACTCCGTTGCAAGTGGCCAACCTTGGTGCCACGATAGCCAACCGGGGGTATTACTACATCCCACATGTAGTCAGTAAAGTCCAAGGGCGGGAACTGGACACTCTTTACACGAGCAGGCACTACACCAACGTAGCAGAGCGAAACTACAAGTATGTTGTACAAGGCATGCGTAGTGCCGTATTGGGAGGAACATGCAAGAGGGCGAACCTGCCGGGAATAGCCGTTTGCGGCAAGACAGGAACTGCCCAGAACCGAGGCCGCGACCACTCCGTTTTCATGGGTTTCGCACCAATGAATACACCCAAAATTGCCATCTCTGTATATGTGGAGAATGGAGGCTTCGGAGCCGACTTTGCGGTACCTATCGGTGCCTTGATGATAGAACAATATATTAACGGCAAGCTGTCAGAGGGCTCAACAGCAACAGCCAACACATTTGCCAACAAGATAATCAACTATGGCAACAGACAACGTTAGTGCACGAGGTATTCTCAAGTCCATTGACTGGATAACCATCCTACTCTTTCTTGTTATTATCATTTTAGGATGGTTCTCTGTCTTGGGTGCTACCTATATTTTTGGAGACACCATCTCGATTGACTTTTCCTCGCGCGCTGGTAAGCAATTACTATGGATTGGCCTTGCCCTGATATGGGGATTCTCGCTCCTTCTCATCGATGACCGGATATACGACACCTTCTCCTATATTATCTACGCCATCATGATTGGCATACTGCTTATCACCCCACTTATCGCGACCAACCACAAAGGCTCATATTCGTGGATTGATATAGGCATATTCAATTTGCAACCAGCGGAATTTGCCAAGACAGCAACAGCCTTGGCTTTGGCAAAACTCATGGGAACATACGGTTTTACTCTTGCCAGAACACGCGACCTGCTCAAAGCCTGTGCCATAGTGATTCTACCTCTTGTACTTATCATCTTCCAGCGTGAGACTGGCTCCGCACTGGTCTTTTTGGCATTCTTTCTGGTTTTTTATCGCGAGGGAATGAGCGGCAGTGTCCTTTTTGTCGGCCTCGCCGCAGCTGTTTACTTCATACTAGGCCTACGTTACAACATTATCGACATTGAACACACCAATTCCTCTCTGGGAGAATTTGTGGTCATGACGCTAATATGGATTTTTACTATCTGTCTGGATGTGGTCTATGACAACAATAAACGCAATGCAAAATATCTGTTTCTCGGCGGTCTGACAGCCCTTGGTATCGCATGGATCATTACCCGATACATACATGTTTTTGACATCACGTGGGTACTATTAGCGATTTGTATCGCAAGCATTATATATCTCTGTATTCAGGCTTTCAAAAACAGAAACACCAAAATCTTCCTTATTGCCCTCTTTACTGTGGGCTCTCTGGCCACTCATTACTCCACCGACTATGTAATGGATGATATCCTCCAGCCTCACCAGCAGACGCGTGTACGTGTCCTCCTGGGGCTGGAAGACGATATCAACGGGGCTGGCTATAATGTACGTCAAAGTGAAATTGCCATTGGCTCAGGAGGTCTCCTCGGTAAAGGATTTCTCAACGGTACACAGACAAAACTGAAATATGTGCCCGAGCAGGATACCGACTTCATTTTCTGCACTGTGGGTGAGGAAGGCGGTTTTGTCGGTGCATCGATTGTACTAATTCTCTTCCTATGCCTCATACTGAGGCTTATTCATCTCGCAGAACGACAACGTTATGCCATGGGGCGAATTTACGGATACTCAGTCGTCAGCATCCTGCTTTTCCATGTCTTCATCAATATCGGCATGGTCATGGGAATTACTCCCGTCATCGGCATCCCCTTACCATTCTTCAGTTATGGTGGCTCCAGTTTATGGGCCTTTACCATTCTCCTCTTTATTTTCCTGAGAATAGACGCCTCACGCGACAAATACCATTAACTTACGGTCTGATGACCTGACAAAACAAAAAAGACAAGAGTCTGTCTCTTGTCTTGTAGCGAGAGTGGGGTATGATCCCACGACCTCCGGATTATGAATCCGACGCTCTAACCAGCTGAGCTATCTCGCCCCGATAAAATTTTCGAGTGCAAAGATAGGACTATTTTTTATTCTACCCAAAAGTTTTCCTGATTTTTTAACGGAAATGGCTTTCTGAGAGAGACCCTGCTTTCCTACTCTCCTTAGTCAATTCTTGCCCTCCGCATCTCAGCCTTAACTTTTGGAGCCAGACAGAAAATGGTAAACATGGTAGAGAAAGCCATTAGGGCAAATGCCAGATCCATGATGCTAATGGCTGTATCCAAAGAGATGACACATGCCAGGACAAGCATCATAAGATAGAAATAGTTATAGTACTTTGCCCTCTGCATTCCAAAAAGATAGCCAAAGCATTTTGTTCCATAATAGGAATAGGAGAACATCGTAGAGAAAGCAAAGATAGTAACTGTTATCATCAAAAGATACTGTCCCACACCAGGCAGAAGGTATTCATAAGACGCCATAGCTATAGTCAGTCCTTTAATGCCTTCCACATGATACTGGTCTGCCATAATGATGGGTATAGCCGTCAGCGTACAGACAAAGCCTGAGTCTATGGCAGGTCCCAGCATAGCCACGAGACCCTCACGTGTTGCATCATTGTTGCGCGAAGCGCCATGCATCAGCGATGCGGTTCCTACACCTGCCTCATTGACATACATGGCCCGGCGCGCACCGATGACGGCAATACCCGCCAGAGCGCCCCAGCCTGCCCGAAGACTGAAAGCCTCACTGACTATCCTGACAAATACATCTGGCAATCTGGAAATATTCATCACGATAATGACAAGCACAAGGAGAAAATAAAGCGCCACCATAACCGGTGCTATCCGTGATGCGATTCTGGATATGCGGCTGATTCCTCCAAGAATAACAATGGAGACAATTGCCCCTATGACAAGTCCTATCACAAGTTTCAACCCATAGGACTCATGCAAGGAGAACACTGCTATAACACTTTCCGTCAACTGATTGGCCTGCATTGTACACAAACAGCCTATCAAGGCAAAGCATGAGAAAAAAACAGCCAGAGGCTTCCATTGGCGTCCCATTCCCTCAGTCATAATATACATGGAGCCACCCTGTATCTCACCCCTGTTGTCACGGCCTTTATACATAATGGCCAGCGTGCCTTCAAAGAACTTCGTACTCATACCCACTATGGCACTTATCCACATCCAGAAAATCGTACCAGGACCGCCCATGGCAATGGCAATAGCCACACCAGCGATATTGCCCATCCCAACAGTGGAACTTATCGTAGTCATCAGTGCCTGAAAGGAACTGATCTGCCCTTCGCCCGAATGTTTTTCCGCAAGTGTCTTCAATGCTCTTCCGAAACACCTCAAAGGAATGGCACGAGAATAGACAAACAACAACATGCCACCGCCTATCAAGAGTATGAATAACGGATAGCCACAAATAAAATCGGTTATTATGGTAATACTATCTTTAAGTTGACTGAGAATATTCATTTGTTATATACTATTATTTCCCATTGGACATGCAACTGATTACAAGAAGCTTTTGAGCAAAAACCATATAACTGGTACCAGTAATGCAGGCAGGAAGTTGAGTGTCTTTACATTTTTGATATTCAGCAATGCCAATCCGGACCCTGTAATCAGCAATCCTCCCACAATAAGCAATTCGGTCATAAGCTGGTCACTAATGGCACTGCTTGATACCTTTGTAATGGCATAGAACATACCCTGCCAGCAAAAAAGCGCAGGCGCAGCCAATACCATACCTATACCATAAGTTGACGCAAAGACAATACTTGAAATCAAATCCAAGGTGGCATTGGTAAACAGGAAAGTATTATCAGCTTTCAACGCACTGATGACCGGCCCCAACATTGAAAGCGGACCGACACAATAAAGTAATATCGCTGCAGATAGTCCCTGCGACAATTTATTCCTTTCCCCTGGACGAGCAGAATACTGGTCAACAAGCCGGCTAAACCTTTTGTCTATATCTATCCATGTTCCTATCACACCACCAAGGGCAATAGAGACAATAAACAAGACAGGGAATGTGCTTTTGGGAAGATTATTAACAGCAGCATTGAGACCTATAGCCAAACTTACCAGTCCCAATCCGTCATAAAGAATTACACAGTATTTTTCCTTGACGCCTCTATGCATTGCGGCTCCCAGAACAGACCCAACTATAATGGTGCAAGTATTGACAATTGTTCCCAGCATGGTACCTATGGTTTTCGTGTGCAAAATTACGATTAAGCGAGCGAAAAGCCAAATTTATTTGGTCTTTTCCGAGCGTGAGAAATTTATCCAAAATTACGATTAAGCGAGCGAAAAGCCAAATTTATTTGGTCTTTTCCAGACTATTATAGCAGCACTGAGAGGTTTTTCAAATACATCCCGACCCCATACTACTCAGACAGCCGATATTTTTTTTTTAGAAAAATCTACTTGCAGGATAGTTCTTAATAGTTCATATTTATTATCTTTGCATTTGATATAACATGTTTAATCCAAGGCATTATTATGCCTGTGTATATAATATCATTTCTTAGTTAATTAATGAAAATCAATGTTGGCCTTATAGGATTCGGGCGTATGGGGCGGTTCTACCTCACTGAGTTCCAACGTAACAGCCATTACAATGTAGCATATATCTGCGATGTTAACGAGGGCTGTCGGGAATTGGCACGACAACTCTCACCCGATTCTATCATTACGGCAAACGAAGATGATATCTTCAACGATTCTTCCGTACATATGGTTACACTCTGCGCTTTGGCAAACTCGCGTAAAGAGCAGATTGCAAAAGCCATAAAAACCAATAAGCATATCTTGTCGGAGAAACCTATCGCCGACAGCATTAAAAGTGAATGGGAAGTAGTAGAAATGTTGAGAAACTATGACAAGTTTCATACTGTCAACCTCTACCTGCGCAACTCCTGGTATCACAATGCCATCAAATCGTTTATCAATGAAGGCGAAATCGGTGAGCTGGCGATTCTGCGTATCTGTCACATGACTCCTGGACTTGCCCCTGGCGAGGGCCATGAGTATGAAGGGCCTGCTTTCCACGACTGCGGTATGCATTATGTAGACATCGCCCGATGGTATGCCGAATGCGAATACAAGACCTGGCATGCTCAAGGCATCAATATGTGGAACTACAAAGACCCCTGGTGGATACAGTGTCACGGCACATTTGAAAGTGGTGTGGTATTTGACATCACCCAAGGTTTCGTTTACGGACAACTGGCTAAAGATCAGACTCACAACTCATACGTTGACATCATCGGCACCAAAGGTGTCTGCCACATGACCCACGACTTCAAGACAGCAAAGGTATCGCTCCATGGAGTAACAAAGACCCTCACTCTGGAGAAGCCGTTTGGCGGGAAGAACATCGACAAACTTATAGAAGAGATGGCCGATTCCATCATTGAAGGGAAACACAATGCCAGTATGCCCGAAATGCGCGACTCTGCCATA
Organism: uncultured Prevotellaceae bacterium; assembly: GCA_900318305.1. GTDB lineage: Bacteria > Bacteroidota > Bacteroidia > Bacteroidales > Bacteroidaceae > UBA6382. The sequence goes on from ONKB01000018.1 coordinate 38,092, forward strand.
TCATCAGAATACGCATGGCGGTTTCTTGAGGATGCCAACAAACACGAACTACCTGCCATAGGCAACCTGAAAGAACTCAATGAGATAAGGGAACGCCGTGCGCACATGAAAGATGGTTATGGACTACTCCATAAACTGGACTGACACTAAGACACTAAAGAGAACTATATTCTATTATATTTTAATAACTTCAAAAATCAAAAATTATGTCAGACATTTCAAGAAGAGATTTTCTCAAGAAAGGTAGTGCGGCATTAGCTGGTTTGACTATTGCTCCTACAATTGTACCTAACACGGTATTGGGTAAGAAATATAACCACAAAGCGCCGTCCGACAAACTGAATATCCTCGGTGTGGGTGTCGGTGGCAGAGGCTTCTCTGATCTCAAGAAAATGGAGACAGAGAATATCATCGGTCTTTGTGATGTTGACTGGAAATATGCAAAGCATGTTTTCGACCACTATCCCACAGCTAAGACATTCAACGACTATCGCAAGATGTACGATGAGATGCTGCCACAAGCAGACGCCGTAGTAGTAGCTACAGCTGACCACACTCATGCCATTGTTGCTGCTGATGCCATGACGGCTGGCAAGCATGTCTATGTAGAGAAACCGCTGACTCTCTATGTGTATGAATCACGTCTGCTGGCTAAATTGGCTAAAAAATACAAGGTTGCAACCCAGATGGGTAATCAGGGAGCTTCAATGGCAGGTACCCGCAAGGCCATCAACTGGCTGTGGAATGGTGAAATCGGTGAGGTTAAGCGCATTGAGGCTTATACCAACCGTCCAATCTGGCCACAAGGATTGCCAAAACCGACAGAGGCTCAGAAAATTCCTTCTACAATGAACTGGGAGGCTTTCATAGGTCCTGCCAAGATGCGCGACTATAATGAAATCTATACTCCATGGAACTTCCGCGGATGGTGGGATTTCGGCTCTGGCGCCCTCGGCGACATGGCTAACCATATCCTCCAGACAGCCTTCATGGGATTAAATCTGGGATATCCCGACAGGGTTCTGGGTAGCTCCACCATGCTGATGACCGACTCTTGTCCTACAGCCGAAATGGTTACATACCACTTCCCTGCCCGGCCGAACATGCCGAAGCTGGCCCTTCCTGAGTGCGAGCTGACATGGTATGATGGCGGTATCGTCAATAAGCTGCCGTTTGATATGCCTAAGGGTAAGAAGTTTGACGGCAATGGCGTCTGCGTATTCTATGGAACAAAAGACACTATGGTAGTGGGTACTTATGGCAACCAGCCGTTCCTGGTATCAGGTCGCGAACCTATCGTTCCTGAGCTCTGCCGCATCGTTCCTAACGACAACCACCAGCAAGACTGGATTCGCGCTTGTAAAGAACCAGCTGACAGCCGCGTAGAGACAGCTTCCTGCTTCGCACTTTCTGGTCCTCTGAACGAAACTGTTGTAATGGGTGTCGTTGCAGTACGTCTGCAAGAACTCGGACAATGGCTGGACTGGGACGGCGAGAACATGAAGTTCACCAATATCCCGGCAGATGCAAAGGTAAGACCAAGCAACGAAATCAAATTCAGCATCAAGGACGGTCACCCCACATTCAAGAACAACGACACCACTCCTATGGATGCCAACGAATATGCTGCAAACTTGATCAAGCCGATTTATTACAACGGCTACAAATTGCCTGAGATTCCTGTATTGTAATCATACACACAAGACCTACCACTTATTTGTCCTTTCTAACAGTGACAACAAGTGGCAGGTCTTATCTCATCTATTAATCCATCGCTATTAAACAGAAAACATTTGACACAATGAAAAAGTTATTATTTACAGCTTTTTTGATGTTGACTCTGGGTATGGCAAATGCTGCCCAGAAAGCAACAAGCACAATAGTTCTGGAAACCTCTCAGGGCTTTCAAGGACCTGAATTTGAAAAAAACACCTATACAGTAGACAAAAACGGATATATCATCCTTTTTGACGGAACATCAATGACCGGCTGGAGAGGCTATGGCAAGAACCATATTCCCGCCCGCTGGGAGATTGAAGACAATACCCTGCATTTCATAGGTCAGGACAATCCCAGGTGCACTGATAAAAAAGGCAACAAAAAAGAAGGTGGCGACTTGATTTTCGGTCACAAGTTCAAAAACTTCATTTTAGAAATAGAATGGAAGATTTCCAAAGGGGGCAACTCGGGTATTTTCTACCTGGCACAGGAAACAACAAATGCCGATCGCAGCAAGATTGAGCCTATCTATATTTCCTGCCCCGAATACCAGGTTCTGGACAACGTCAACCATCCTGATGCAAAAAGGGGCAAGGATAACAATCGCCAGGCCGCTTCCCTCTATGACATGATTCCTGCAAAACCGCAGAATGCCAAACCTTATGGTGAATGGAACATGGCCAAAATCATTGTACAAAACGGCAAGGTAACTCATATTCAGAATGGTGTTGAAGTATTGACATACAACCTCTGGACACCAGAATGGATCAAGATGCTCCAAGAAAGCAAATTCAGCGAGGAGAAGTGGCCGCATGCCTTCCAGTTGCTCAGCAACTGCGGTGGAAAGAATCATGAAGGCCTTATCGGCATTCAAGATCATGGCAATGACGTGTGGTACCGCAATATCAAAGTGAAAGTGCTGGATTAAACACACACATGGCTTTTCAATAAAACCCAACAATTAAACAAAAACAAAATCTAATGAAAAAAATACTCTTTATAGCACTTAGTGCTTTCTTGTTCGTTGCTTGCGGACAGAAAAAATGTAATTGTAATTGCAACTGCGGTTGCGATAAATGTAAATGTTGTGTTACTGATACCGCTGCAACAGCAAACGCAGAATTCACTATCGTTGAGAATGAGCAAGTAGATCTTTCTACATTCCAGAAGGATGCCGATGGCTACTACATCCTGTTTGACGGCAAGACTCTCAATGGTTGGAGAGGCTACGGCATGACCGAACCTCCAACAAGCTGGGAAGTACAGGACGGAACCATTCACCTCGTCGGCTCTGGCACTGGTGAAGCTCAGGCCGAAGGTGGTGGAGATCTGATGTTTGCCCACAAGTTTACCAACTTTGAGCTTGAATTGGAATACAAAATTTCCAAGGGCGGCAACTCTGGTATCTTCTACCTGGCTCAGGAAGCCAAAGGTGCTGACGGTGAATATCTGCCCATCTGGCAGTCATGCTCCGAGTATCAAGTGCTTGACAACGAAAACCATGTTGATGCCCAACTCGGTGTAGACGGTAACCGTCAGGCAGCATCCCTTTATGACATGGTACCTGCCAAACCACAGAATGCCAAGAAATATGGTGAGTGGAACAGTGCTAAGATTGTCGTTTTCAAGGGTACTGTCATTCATTACCAGAACGGTGAGAAAGTATTGGAATACCATCTGTGGACTCCGAAATGGAAAGAGATGCTGGATAACAGCAAGTTCTGCCAAGGCGGCGAATTCCCATGTGCATACGGTTTGATGATTGAGGAAGGTAAGAATGGTGGCTATTTCGCTGTTCAGGATCATGGCGACGATGTTTGGTATCGCAACATCCGTATCAAGGTCATGGATTAATTCATTATTATAACAATTAAGACAATGAAAAGAATATTTTTATCACTTCTTGTGTTACTCTGCGGCATGCAGATGTCTGCACAGGTAAAGAAAGCTCCGGCAAACACAGAGCCAAAACAAATAGCTTTACAGCTCTATTCCATCCGTACCGTTTTCAATGCCGGCAATTATGCTGAGACCCATGAGAAGATTTTCAAGCAGTTGAAGCAATTCGGCTATACTGCTGTTGAGGCAGCCAGCTATGATAATGGCAAATTCTATGGTGTCAAGCCAGAACAGTACAAAGCCGATTTGGAGGCCGCAGGATTACAATCCATGTCCTCACACACTAGCCACAGGCTAAGTGCCGAGGAACTTGCCAGCGGTAAATTTGACGCTTCCATGAAATGGTGGAAAGAAGCCATCAAAGCCCACAAGGCTGCCGGTTTGAAATATATCGTTACCCCTTCAGACCATTTCCCAAAGACAATGGCAGAAGCCAAGGTTTTGTGTGAGTATCACAATGCCATTGGCAAACTCTGTAAAGAGAACGGGATAACGTATGGTTACCACAGTCATTCATTTGAGTTCCAAAAAATCGAGAATACAGACCAGATTTGGTATGACTACTTTGTTCAGAACACCAATCCTGAGTATGTGTTCTTCCAAATGGACGTATACTGGTGTGTAATGGCTCAGATGAGTCCCGTTGAGTATTTCAAAAAATACCCTGGCCGTTTCATCTGCCTGCACATCAAGGACAAATATGAACTTGGCCAAAGTGGCATGGTCGGTTTTGACGCCATCTTCAAGGCATTCAAGACCAGCGGCATGAAAGACTATGTCGTTGAGATGGAACGCACTGACGGCTCTATCGACATCATGGAAGGCGTAAAACGCTGTGCCAAGTATTTGCAGAAAGCAAAATATGTAAAACCAAGTTATCAGTAAAAACAGATATCTTGTCATATCTACCAGGGTAGTTGTCATCAGTCAACTACCCTGGTAGCTTTTTTTACATAAACAGACTCCTGTCACTGGCATAACTGAGCTTTTTTATAAAAACCTCCCTTATATTAAAATATGTATAGATATCCGAGGTTTCCATTATTTATTTTCTTAGTACCTTTGATACCAAATAAATTATCAGACTTATGAACGCAGAGAAACTAACACAAGATTGCATCGCATGGATTAAAGAATGGTTTGAGAATAATGGTAAGGATGCGACAGCCGTATTAGGCCTTTCTGGCGGGAAAGACTCCACTATCTCTGCCGCCCTTATAGCCAAAGCTATAGGAAAAGACAGAGTCATCGGCGTTGCCATGCCAGCAAAAGGGCAATCTCTCAATGATGCCGACAAGATTGCAGAGTATTTAGGTATC
>ONKB01000088.1 GCA_900318305.1 uncultured Prevotellaceae bacterium
CCATTTTGGGACAAAGGCAAATCTTGGGACAGGCCAAATGACTTTAAAATGACAGGCCAAATGATCTCGTGACACAGGCCAAAACTTTTCATGGAACACCGGGAAATTTTTGCTGGAACCTCGGGAAATTTTTTCTGGAGCTGGCAGATTTTTTTTATGGTTCTGGCGGTAAAATTTGCGCCCTGTTATACTGTGTGGCGTAACTGTCTGAAAATTCAGCAAGAAAGAGCATGGAAACGGCCCAAAAATGGAAGCAAAATGAGCATCCGTTTTTAAGGCTTTTTTATCCGGGAAATGCCCGGTTCTGTCCATTCTTGTACTTTAAAGTACCAAAAAGGACAAAAATCCAGAGGGTTAAAAAATCATGTCATTCAAAGGATCAGAGTTCCATTTTTCCTGAGAAACAGAACCACGTGATTAAGTTTGAGCCATTGATCTGATCAGTTTATTTATTCTTCTTCACACGCTGTCTAAGATCCATCAGTTCTACATATGAAACTCCCGTCTTGCCTGCCTTGTCAATGATTTTCATCGCATCACTCTTGCGATGTTGTCTCATCAGGAAACGGGCAAAGCGCTCCACTATGCCCAACTCACCTGGCATCAAGTCAACAGCCATCTGCCAGTCTTTCTCCGCATCGTTGACTAACTGGCGCTTCTCGTTTATCTCAGCCCGCGTCGCATAATACAAGGACTCCTTTGGATAACGCAGAATCAAACCATTCATTCTAATGAAAGCATCTTCCAGTTTATTCTGTTGCAATTCCACCAAAGCCATGCTGTAAGTGGCGCGCTCATCCGAGGCATCGCGTTTTAACAACGTGGAAAAATCCTTTTCCGCCAACTCATATTGCCCGTTATTGGCATAAGCGCATCCTCTGAAAAAATAGGCATCTTTATTCAGGTAGTCAATTGAGATAACTTCATTGAAATCCTTTACTGCCATCATTTCTTCACCCTCCATGAGATACATCCCTCCACGGCGCAAATAGGCCTTGACATAGTGGCTATTACGCTTTATTGCCCTGGTATAGTAATCAATGGCACTACGCATATGTCCGTCACGTTCCTCCAGCTGTCCCAGCTCGTAGCACACCTCCACATTGCTGTCCATACGGGGAACAGCCTTAAGAGCTTGTTCAAAAGCCAATTTTGCCTCGGCAAACGAGTCTTTCTGCAGAGCCTGATAAGCAGCCACAACCAGCTTGCGATAACGCACTGTATCGGCCTGTGTATATAACGTAGATGACTCCGGACGCTCCGTGGGCTGTGCAGACTGCAGCTTCCCCTTGTTATCCAAAGAGAAACGTGCCTGACCACTCATATCAGCAATACTGCACATTAAAACCAACAAAGCAAATAAATATCCTTTCATTCGTTTTCGCATCTGACTGCAAAAATAAACATTTTCTATAAGGCTTACCTCTGAAAAAAATATAAATATTCTAAAAAAAAACGCATTATCAGAGTCCCATGAAAACGCAAAATTTGTATCTTTGTAATTCAATCAATTTGCAAATGGCACAAGGCATCAAACAAATTACTAACGGCCGCATCTTGACATCACAGGGATGGTTAAGAGGCGGCAGTGTCTTGATTGAAGGAACAAAGATTCTTGACATTACCAGAACAGAAGGAATCATTGACGAAAGCACCACAGTAATTGACGCCAAGGGTGGCGACATCGTTCCCGGAGCCATAGAGTTGCATGCCCATGGCGCTGGCGGCAGCGATTTCATGGAAGGCACTGAGGCTGCTTTCAGGAATGCCATCAAAACCCACATGTGGCATGGCACCACGTCTATCTACCCTACCCTCTCCTCCTCAAGTGTCCCCATGATTCAAGCCGCCATTGAGACAACAGAGAAACTCATGGCTGAAGAAAACTCACCTGTATTGGGACTTCATCTTGAGGGACCTTACTTCAACAAAGAAATGGCAGGAGGCCAGATGCCTCAATTTATTACCAATCCCATTCCCGAGGATTATGAGATGCTCATACGCAGCACCAAGTGCATCAAGCGTTGGGACTCCGCTCCCGAGTTGCGCGGCACCGAGGAGTTTGGACTGTTCTGTTCCGCAAATGGGGTGCTGCCTTCCATAGCTCACACCAAAGCAGAATATACCGATGTCAGCAGGGCCTTTGAGGCGGGATTCACTCACGCCACCCATTTCTACAATGCCATGACCGGTTTCCACAAAGTGCGCGAATATAAGTATGCAGGTACCGTTGAAAGTATCTATGCCATCCCTGACATGACGGTTGAGGTCATTGCCGACGGCATACATGTCCCTCCTACAATATTGAAAATAATCTACGATTTCAAGGGCGTTGAACGTACCGCTCTGATAACCGATGCCTTGGCATGCACCGACTGTAAAGACCCTAAAGCGTTTGATCCGCGTGTAATCATAGAGGACGGTGTTTGTAAATTGGCTGACCGCTCGGCTCTCGCTGGCAGCGTTGCCACTTCCGACCGCCTTATCAGCGTCATGGTCAAGAAAGTAGGTATCCGCATGGCCGATGCTGTAAGAATGAGTGCCGAGACTCCTGCCCAGATTATGGGCGAGAATCACCATGTCGG
>ONKB01000071.1 GCA_900318305.1 uncultured Prevotellaceae bacterium
ACATAGCGCCATCCACCTGTAGCAAGAACTGTCCATTTGTCTGTCAGGCGTTTCTGCCACAATCCTCTGGCACCATATCTGCCAAAACTGCCCTGTTCGAGTGTCACTTCACACCATGAGGGTGTAGCAACGTCCCTCATCTGCGTTTCCAGCTCCAACATCGCCGACGAAATTGCAGATCGGGCTGAACGCAATAAATCTGCCTCATCTGCCACGACCAGTCTTATCTGGCCTATTCCCATCATATTATACCTGTTGAGGTCAACCTGACCCGTTTGCACGTCAGTCATCGTTATACCATCCAAACTCACCATGGTATGGTTGGCTCCCAGCCCTCTAACAGACACCGTTTTCATACCTCCTGCTCCGCCATAATCACGCAAGTTGACACCAGCCATCCTGTTCAGTCCGTCTGTCATGTCAACGACATTCGTCCGGAGCATCTTGATCTCGTCCATATCCTGATATGGCGTTGGGCTGACAATGTCTTCACGAACATGTGCGGAAACCACCCTGACACTGTCCAGTTTTCTCACTCTGACAGTATCAGCATTATCCATACAGGGCCATAGACAACCATTAAGCAACATCACAAGTGATGACAGTATCATCCCTATGCTCATACTTTTTTCTCCAAAATATATTTCCGGCAGCCTTACATCGAGACATTACGGACACTTAGACGGCATAGGCAGGTCTTCTGGCTTACCCCGACATGCGCGCCTTCCCGATTATTTCGTTTCTGATAACCAGTGGCCTGCAGGCGCATGTCACAACAGGGCATACAGCAGCGGGACTGCTCAGGACTCTCACCTGATTCCCTTTTAACTTCATTCATGCTTTCGCATAAAATCGGCACCAATGCAAATACAAAGGTAGCACATTTCATGGAAACAGAACACTTCTGAGACTCCAGGATAGTGAAAAACATGACATTCACACTTTATCACCGTTAAGTAACCGCTGCTCTGCTTAGCAAATTCAAGAACGTCACCTGCGTTGTTGGCAAAAAATAATTATCTTTGTATTTTGATAAAAAATAATCACTTTAATCAATTGCATAAATGAGACTAGCATTTTATATCATTCTCACTTTTATCGGCATCAATGGTGTGGCTCAAAGCACTTTCACTTCAATACTACCCTGCAATGCAAAGCCAGGGTATTCTGTTTACGGCATAGTGGAACACCAAGGAAAACCTCTGAGCGATGTCATTGTCTCTGACGGATACGAGATAACCAGGACCGATCGTCAGGGATGCTATTATCTGAAATCCCTGAAACGTAATGGCTACGTCTTCGTGACAACACCAGGAAACTATACCTATGATGTTAAAGACGCTCTGCCTCAGTTCTGGGCAAACTTAAAACTGCCGCAGACTCAAGCAGAGAGACACGATTTCCATCTCAATAAGGCAAATCACAAAAGCTATTCCTTTATCGGAATGTCCGATATCCATCTGGCCAACTACTACGATGCCCAGCAGCATCTGCGCGAGAAGGTCATGCCTGTCGTCAACGATGCCATCGGTTACATCAAGAGGACATATGGCAAGAAAAACAAGATTTACTCTATCAACTGCGGCGACAGCTCATACGACACCTATTGGGTAACAGGTTCATACACCATACGCGATTTTCCCGCTACGCTGAAAGACATAAAATACCCCACTCCCATGTTCTGTGTCATGGGCAACCATGATAATGACCCCTTTGAGTTGGCAGGCAAGGATGTAGATTTCCGGGCGGAACAAGCCTACAGGGATGCCCTTGGCCCGACATACTACTCTTTCAACATTGGCAAAGTACATTTTGTCGTGCTCGACAATATCATTTACAACAACAAACCTGGAAATGACTTTGCCAAAATGGGACTCCCTGGTCAGAAGGATTATACCATTGGCTTCACCTCCAACCAGCTGGACTGGCTACGCAAGGATCTGGAACTGCAGGACCATAGTTCCCCATTAGTTGTTTGCATGCACAACCCTGTCCATCTTCGCCCCAAAAACGACTTGCAAGTATACAAGCACAATTTCACTGATCCCCAAAACCTCAAGGAGTTCCTAAGTATTGTCAAGCCGTTTGCTGAGACACACTTCATTGACGGACATACCCACCGTAATTTCACCTATCGCAACGACTCCCTGAACATCATAGACCATAACATCTCCTCCATCTGCGGCAACTGGTGGCGCACAGGATTCAAGGGATATGACACCTATACCATGGGGCGCACACCCAAGGGAGAGAAAGTCTACCATGAAGGGCATGATCAAATTAATCCCGACGGAACTCCTTCGGGCTTCTATATCTTCCATGTTGACGGAAAGAGAATCTCCTGGCAATATCAGTCGCTGGCCGACCCCATTGATGTTCAGTTCCGTGCCTTTGACATGAACGAGGTACGCCGCTACTCGCAAGCCAGCAGTGACTTCGCCGACTTCATCAATGCCTATCCGTCCCGGTGTGACTTCAGGAAAGTGGCCGACAACCAAGTTTGGCTGAACGTATGGGCCTGGGACCCCACATGGAAAGTCAAGGTCTATGAGGACGGCAAGGAAATACCTGCAAAATTTGCCCTACTTGAAAACCCTGAGTTTGTCTATTGGTACAACTTTTTCATGACAGTCGACAATGGCCGCTTCACCAGCCCATCATATAATAATGTCAAACACGGCATGGCTTTCAGAATCAAGTGTTCCTCGCCCACCAGCACACTAGACATAGAGGTCACCGACTCTTTCGGAAGGACCTACAGGCAGACAATGAAACGCCCCCAAGCCTTTGACCCCAATGCGAAAAAGAAACATTACTTAGGAATATAAGCATCATGAAACCCCTCATTTTTACAATAGCCTTTATTCTGAGCCTTGACACCATGGCGCAAAATATCAGGGGCGTTGTCTCTGACAATAACGGCAAGCCCTTGTCGGGCGTAGCGGTAAGCGACGGAATTGACATCGTCAAAACCGACTCCAAAGGTCAGTACGCCATTCAGAGTGACAAACATCAAGGAGTTGTCTTCGTCATATCTCCTTCAGGCTATACTGTCCCCAAGAAAAAAGACGGTTTGCAAGCTGATTTCTGGCAGCACCTGAACCAGCCTGCAGACGTTACCGAGTTTGTCAACTTTACCCTTATTCCTCAGGACCAGAGTCAGTATGACGTCCTGTTCACCACAGACATCCATCTGAACAAACATCCTCGTCAGGGAGACCTCAAAAGGTTCCACGAGTACGTCATGCCCGTTGTCAACAATCTTGTCCAGGAAAAGACCAAGGACGGAAAGCCCTTGTTTGTTTTCCATCTCGGCGACATGTCAACCGACATCCACTGGTATGAGCAGGAATTTGACCTTGATTCTGCCTTCAACCGACTGAGGGCAGAGAAATTTCCCGGACCTCTATACAATATCACCGGCAATCACGACAATGACCCTAATATCATCGGCGAGAATGTTGACTTCCGCGCTGAATGGCGCTACCGCAAGCTCTTCGGCCCCACTTACTATTCCATGAATATCGGTTCAGACCACTGGATAATGATGGACGACATCATATACAAGAACACCCCATTCCGCAAAAAGAGACTATCGGCCGACATCAGCAAACCACAGGTAAGAGGCAAACGCGATTTCATCATCGGTTTCACCAAAGATGAAATGGATTGGCTGGAGAAAGACCTTGACGCCATGCCGGAGGGCATGACTGTACGTTTCTGCACTCATGCGTCGCTGTTATTTGAATATCCCGAGGGCAAGGGTACACAGTTAAATAGCAATACTCAATTAGACTCCCTCATCCAACTCCTCAGCCGTTACGACGGCAAGGTGCATGCCTATACAGGACACACCCACAGATTGCAATTCGCCCGCAATGACATTTTCCCCCAAATTGAGGATCTCATGCTTCCCGCAGTCAGTGGCAACGTCTGGGGAACCGGGCACTGCCAGATGCTCAGCATTGATGCGGCAAACGCCGGTATCGTCACTGGCCATTTTGCAGGCAAAGAGGTAACCTACGATTACACGACGTTCTTATACGGCAGAAAACCCATGCGACTCTACGACATGAACAGCGTCATGGACTATTACCGAACCGACCCGGTTACTCTTGCCAGACTCGACACCATCAGGCAAAGAACCGACTACCGCTACGGATACGATAATATGGTATATGCCAACATTTGGGAAGTCCGCCCCGATGACATTGTGAAGATGTATGAGAACGGCAAGGAACTTGACGTCAGAAAAGTGAGCCAGGGCGACCCACTGGTATTCGTTGGTTTTGTATTGAACACCCATTTGCTCACCAAGCCGCAATACCTTACATGCCATCACCTCTTCGCAGGACAGGCCAGGACTGCAAAAGCTACAGTCACTGTCAAGGTGTTTGACAAAAACGGCAGACTCCGTTTTGAGGAACAGATAAAACGGCCTAAGCCTTTTACCCTTGACATGGAATAAACCACATACCTTAACGCTACACTTAGGAACATGACCAGGATAAAAATACCTTTACTGCTTCGCATCATCATCGCCATCACACTTGGCATATTAGCAGGCAATATCCTGCCGCTACCAGCAGTGCGCATTTTCGCTACATTCAACAGCATATTCAGCAGTTTTCTGTCGTTTATCATCCCCCTGATTATACTGGGACTGGTGACACCAGCTATAGCCGACATTGGCAAAGGTGTGGGACGCCTGCTACTCATCACTGTGCTCATCGCCTATCTTGATACCATATTCTCAGGTTTTCTATCCTACTTCGTGGGGACATCATTCTTCCCTGGTCTCATTGCCACCACATCGCAGACCATAGACGTGACGGCGGCAGAAGAGATACCGCCCTACTTTACCATAAAAATACCACCCATGCTCGATGTCATGACATCGCTGGTATTCTCCTTTATGCTGGGACTGGGCATTGCCGCCTTCGGGAAGGAGAGACTTAAAGACCTGTTTGACGAATTCAAGGTCATCATTGTCAAGACAATAGAGAAAGTCATTATCCCCCTCCTTCCCCTTTTTATTTTCGGCATATTCCTCTCCATGACATTCAACGGCCAGGTTATACGGATATTAAACATTTTCATCTCAATCATTATCATCATCTTTGCCCTGCACATCCTGTTACTGTTCTTCCAGTACTGCGTCACAGGGCTGATACTCGGCCATAATCCCCTCAAGCTACTTTACAATATGCTTCCCGCATATTTCACGGCATTGGGCACTTCCTCGTCAGCAGCGACGATACCTGTCACCCTTCAGCAAACAAAAAAGAACGGAGTAAGTGACGGAATTGCCGGATTTGTTGTACCTTTGTGCGCGACAATCCATTTATCTGGCAGTGCCATGAAAATCACGGCATGCGCAGTCGCCCTGATGCTGATGCAACAGATGCCGTTTGGCATTGGTATGTTCTCAGAATTTATCCTGATGCTGGGTATTATGATGGTCGCTGCTCCGGGAGTGCCCGGAGGTGCTATAATGGCAGCTTTGGGTGTATTGTCAAGCATTCTCGGATTTGATCAGGAACAACAAGCCTTGATGATTGCCCTGTACATAGCCATGGACAGTTTCGGCACAGCATGCAATGTAACCGGCGATGGTGCCATAGCACTTATCGTCAATAAGATTGCAAAGCCCGACAACTGCAACAGAGATAACTAAGGAGGATTGGCAGAGTGACCGAATGCGCTGGACTCGAAATCCGGTATACCCTTTTCCGGGTATCGGGGGTTTGAATCCCTCATCCTCCGCCACTTTGTAAGAGAAATCAGTAAAATGGTTTCTCTTTTTTGTTTTGATAGTCAGCGGTCATCATATCATATATAATAAAGGAAACTGCTCTGTATTAAATACAGGATTAGCCTCAACACATGAGGCTAATCATAAAAATTCTGTATCTTTGCAATAGAAACAATTATTCAACAAAATACTACAACACAATGAAACGTCTCAGTTTATCACGCAGTGTCATGCTCACTGCATTTGTTCTGTTACCTCTTTTGGGCATTTTTGCACAGGAGACCAGTTCTGTCATCCTCGGCCACCGCGGTGGTCGCAACGAACAGGATGAAAACACGTTACAAGCTTTCCAGAATGCCTGGAATGCTGGTATTCACAGTTTTGAGACTGATGTTCACATGACCAAGGATGGTGCCTTGATTATCATCCACGACAGTTCCCTGAAACGTACATGCGGCGTTGAAGGCAACGTAGAGGAAATGACCGTTGCCGAACTTCGCAAGATACGCACGCTAAAAGGCAACCCACTGCTCTTCCTGAACGAGCTGCTGGATTTCTTCCATGACAAAAAAGGTGTTTATGTTGAGTTTGAGATGAAGACAAGCGACAAGAAACTTAACCCCGATGTAAGAATTCCTGTCTATTGCGAGAAGGCTGCACAAGCCATCAAGGCAAAGATGCCTGCCGATGCCTACTGGTCAATGACATCATTCGACTATCGTCCGCTGCGTTATCTGCATGAGCATTATCCCCAGATACGCCTGATGCTGATTTCCGGCACGCCATGCAATGACCAGACCATTGAGACCGCCCGCGCCTTAGGTGTTCAGGGCCTGGCTGTTACTCTCGACGGAACAACACGTGCTGCCATGAAAAAAGCCCACGATGCCGGACTGAAAGTAAACCTCTGGCCAGGCAAAAAAGTTGAGGATACCCTACTGGCTTACTATCTCGGAGCTGACTTCCTCTGCACCGACATCCCCATTGAGACAAAGAAATACTTTGACAAAATGGTGCCTCAGGCTAAAGTCAAATTTGGCGCTCCTTAAGAATAGTCTCCTGACAGACATTCCATATCCCTAAAGACTAGTCACCACAGACAAGTCTCTTATGTCTTAAATGATCACGGTAATACCTGAAAGGGGTAATCCTGACGGGCTTTTCCAAAAGTACCTAAACGGCACAACTGACTCTACAGCCCCCAAAACAAGGAAGAAACAACTATCCATACTCCATTTCAAACCCACCATATCATGTCAAACCATCCTACAAAAAAACAGACGCATACACTGACCAGACTATTCACAACTGCCGTCCTGTTTCTGCTTACTATGTCCACAGGGGCACAACCTGCCACTTATTGCACCAAACATGCCCGAATGGACCGCAACCGCATTAACATAGGTGTTTATCACCTGCAACCCTATGCAACCGACGAGCCCCACATCCGTGACTTGCATGACTGTGGCATAGACTTCGTTCTTTGTATGCGGGACGAACGCCCTGCTCTTGACTTATTATACAAATATGGCGTTGGGGCTATCCTCTATGACGTTTTGCCACAATGGTGGCCCAAACAGAAGAAAAACGGTCAAATGAAAGAGATTTATCCCCTAAACATGTATGTAAAGGCGGCAAAGAAATGGAAAGACCACCCTGCCGTATGGGGCATGGATATAGGCGACGAGCCTTCAGCCCTCGACATGGCCCATTGTGCAGACATAATGCGTGAGATGGAGAAACAATTCTCCAACCAATTCATTTATCTATGCCTATACCCCAATTATGCTTCAGTAACAGAGAACACCGCCGACCAGACTCTCAGCCAGCTGGGGACCAGAACCTATGCCGAGTACATCAAAGAATATTGCCGGCTGATTCCCGCCGACTACCTGTGCTACGACTATTATGTCTATTCCTCCCTGACCAACGCCAACAAAGTGCCTAAATATTTTGAGAATCTGCAAATCGCAGCCGACGCATGCACCGCTACGAACCGCAGCCTGTGGATTACGCTTCAAGTTAACTCCAAGCTGCCTGAGCTGTGGATTAGCTTGAACCAGCTACGCTACCAGGCATACACAGCCATGGCCTTTGGCGCAGAAAACATCATCTGGGCATGTTACACTGCCGGATGGTGGTATAATCAGGTAGTGGACAAAGATGGCAACAAGACCGAGCAGTATCCCAAACTGCAACAAGTGAACAAGGAAATCCATGCGCTAAGTCCTGTCTACATGAAGTACCGTCGCACAGGAACTTCCTTTGTAGGCTTCAACAACACACCGTGGCTCAACGGCTCCGGCATCCAGTTCTCAGCCGAATACAACGATGGTGTCTTTGGAAAACTGTGTACTGCCGACCTTTCTCCGCTGGTTATAGGCAGTATGGTCTCACGCAATGCCGATGCCACCCACGCCATCTTTGTCTGCTCTGCCGATGACCCTCACAACAAAGCACCACGACAGCATACTCTTCACTTCACAACGGCTCCCGGCAAGATCATCAAAGCTCACAGCGGCGAAGGAGAAGTACCTGTGAAACTTATTGACAAAAACTGTTATGCCCTGACCATCCAGTCCTCACAGGGAATTATCATCGAGGCTCTCTGAGATGATGAATAACCTGTGAGTTTAATGTAAACAATATTTGATTTTACCCCAACTCTCACCCCAATCATAAGGTATAAGGTATCAGTGATAGTCACTGTGATGATTAGGATCAACTATCTCACGGTATTTGTCAATCACTTTCTTGAAATCCTCCCAGGCATCACGCTTTAACGCAGGATTGCGCAACAAAGCTGAAGGATGAAACGTCGGCATGACCAGACGGTCATGCCATGTGAGCCAAGTGCCGCGCATACGGGTAATACTAGCCTGCGGATCAATCAGACCTTTGAGCGCAGTCGCCCCCAGCAGAATAATAACGGGCGGGTCTATAAGCTCTATCTGCCTAAGGATATACGGCAGGCATGCCTCCCGCTCCTCGGGGAAAGGATCTCTGTTTTGAGGCGGACGGCATTTGACGATGTTACCGATGAACACCTCCCGTTGCCGAGAGAATCCACAAACATTAAGTATCTTGTCAAGCAACTGGCCCGATGCTCCGACGAAAGGACGACCTAGCTGGTCCTCATAATAACCGGGACCTTCACCGATACACATAATCTTGGCATCCCTGGCCCCTTCACCAAAGACGACATGGGTGCATCCCTGGCGCAAGCCACACTTTTGGCATTGCATAACCGTCTCGCGCAACTGTTCAAAATCGGACATCTTCATCATTGCTTTCAGATTCCAAAGTTAGCAAATTCAGCAGACATAAAGCAAAACGACACCTCTTTCCTCCAAAAACACCGACACAAGCACCCAATTGTCGCAGAAAAACCGTATCTTTGTATTTAAAATCAAGCTTTTTCAATATAAAATGAAAAGAAATATCATTGTACTCCTGCTCATACAAGTGGCACTCGCTGTGAGCGCCCAGCAGTATGACTATCTGACCAGTTACAACCAAGCTAGGAAATTCACTGCCAGCAAACTCTCAACTATGCTGTTCTCCACTAAGATAGATCCACACTGGACCCCCAAGGGAGACAAGTTCTGGTATGAGTACAAGACAAGCCAAGGCAGTGTGTGGTATATTGTCAACCCTGCCGCCAAAACCAAGAAGACTCTTTTTGATCAGGATAAACTGGCGGCAGAACTGAGCATCATCACTCATGACCCCACAATAGCCTCACAACTTCCCATTAGGAATCTTGAGGCCAAGGAGGACGGCACCTTCGAGTTTCAGGTAGCCACGAAAAACGACCTGAAAGAGGATACCACAAATGCCTACAAGCCCAAGCAGGGCAAAGAGACGTTTTTCTTCTCATACCATCCTGAAACACAGAAACTGACACGCATTGAAAACAAATGGAAAGCCACTCCGTATCCCCAATGGGCTTCCATATCGCCCGACGGGAAGACAGTGGTTTATGCCAAAGACTTCAATCTGTACAAAATAAGCCGTGAGGATTATGAGAGAATCAAAGACAACGAATTAAAAGAAGGAAAGTTTAAGGACAAGAAACTTGACTCCACCATCGTAGAGAACCAACTCACCACCTTTGGTGTAAAGGATTTCGGATTCGGCATGCCCTATTCCTACCTCAACACCGACACACTGGCAAACGGCAAGCGCAAAAGTATGTGGGGCGGTGCCTGGAGCCCTGACTCCAAGCACTTCATCATCAGCATAGAAGATGCGCGGAAAGTCAAAGAGCTATGGGTGGTCAACTCCATGGCAAATCCTCGTCCGACACTGGAGACATACAAATATGAAATGCCTGGTGACAAGGACATCCCGCAAGAACATCTCTATATCTTTGACATAGAGGAGAACTCCTTCAAGGAAATCAACACCAAGGCCTTCAAGGACCAGTCGCTGCGCATCGGATACAAGCCTCGCGAACAGAAAGAACGCGACAAACACGAGACTTCACGCATCTGGTTAGGCGATAACAACCAGGTTTTCCTGGCTCGCTCAAGCCGTGACCTTCACCGTATAGACATCTGTAAATATGTCATCGGTGAAGACACCCTCCGCCCGCTTATAGAGGAGCGCATGAACACCTACCAAGAGATACGCCCGCTCGGAGTCATCGGCGGTGGCAAAGAACTGGTACAATGGAGTGAGCGTAATGGATGGGCACACCTCTACCTCTACGATGGCGAGGGAAATCTGAAAAGACAGCTCACCCAGGGCGCATGGCACGTCATGAACATAGAGAAAATCGACGAGAAGAACCGCATCGTATATTTTACAGCCAATGGAATGAACCCACAGGAAAATCCATATTACCAGCACCTGTACAAAGTGAGCCTCAACAACGGAGAAGTCAAGGAAATCAGCAAAGGGGAATACTTCCATGAACCATACATCGACGATAATGCCTCGTATTTCGTAGACAACTACTCACGCATCGACTGCCAGCCGAAAACAGCATTGTTCAGCACATCGGGTGCCAAAATCATGGATTTGGAAGAGGCCGATATGAGCCAGCTGCTGGCAAACGGCTACCAATATCCCGAGCAGTTCACTGTCAAGGCTGCCGATGGAGTCACCGACCTCTGGGGCGTCATGTACAAGCCTTTTGACTTTGACTCCACAAAGACATACCCCATTATAGACTATGTCTATCCCGGTCCGCAGGTGGAAGCCACCAACTATATCTTTACCCGGATGGGGCTGCGCACCGACCGTCTGGCACAGGCAGGATTTATCGTCATTACAGTAGGTAACCGCGGTGGACATCCCGACCGTTCCAAGTGGTATCACAATTATGGCTACGGCAACCTGCGGGACTACGGTCTGGCAGATCAGAAAGCTGCCATAGAGCAACTCGCCAACAGATATCGCTTCATAGACATCAACAAAGTGGGTATTCACGGCCACTCTGGCGGAGGATTCATGAGTACAGCAGCCATTTTCCAATACCCTGATTTCTTTAAGGCTGCCGTTTCCTGTGCCGGAAACCACGACAACAGCATATACAACCGCTGGTGGAGCGAGACACATCACGGCGTACAGGAGAAGATAACGCAAAAAGGTGACACGACTTTTCTATACAAGATAGCCACCAACCCAGAGATAGCTTCCAGGTTAAAAGGACACCTCATGCTTGTCCATGGAGACATAGATAACAATGTCCATCCTGGCAACACCCTGCGTGTAGTCAACGCCCTCATCAAGGCAGGGAAACGCTTTGACATGCTGATTCTGCCGCAGCAGCGCCACGGTTTCGGAGACATGAACGAGTATTTCTACTGGAGACTGGTTGACTACTTCTCAGAACACCTGAAAGGCAAGAAGGAGAGCATGATTGACATACCAGAATTAGCAAAATAAATAGTAACTTTGCAAATAATATCAAACAATAATATGGACATACTGGAACTGAACGAGCAGGAAATTAACCGCCGCAATAATCTGGAAGAAATCCGCAAGATGGGTATCAACCCATATCCCGCAGAAGAATATCCCACTGACGCTTACTCTACAGATATCAGAGACAACTTCAAAGACGATGAAGAACCACGTCAAGTTTGCATAGCCGGACGCATCATGAGTAAACGCATCATGGGCAAGGCCAGTTTTGTAGAACTTCAGGATTCCAAAGGACGCATACAAGTTTACATCACCCGGGACGACATTTGCCCGGATGAGGACAAAGACCTGTACAACGTATTGTTCAAGAAACTATTTGACCTGGGAGACTTTATTGGCATCAAGGGTTTCGTATTCCGTACTCAGACTGGTGAGATAACCGTTCACGCCAAGGAAATGACATTGCTCAGCAAGAGTCTCAAACCCCTGCCTGTAGTAAAAGAGAAGGACGGACAGGTTTACGACTCCTTTGATGACCCCGAACTGCGCTATCGTCAGCGCTATGTGGACCTGATTGTCAACAATGGTGTCAAAGAAACTTTCCTCAAACGAGCCACAATAATCCGTACCATGCGCCGCATCCTCGATGACGCAGGATACACAGAAGTGGACACACCTATCCTCCAGACTATTCCCGGCGGTGCAACCGCCCGTCCTTTCATCACCCATTTCAATGCCCTGAACCAGGATATGTACATGCGCATTGCGACAGAGCTCTATCTGAAACGCCTTATCGTAGGCGGATTCGAAGGGGTTTACGAAATGGGCAAGAACTTCCGCAACGAAGGTATGGACAAAACCCATAACCCCGAATTCACATGTATGGAACTGTACGTCCAATACAAGGACTATAACTGGATGATGTCGTTTACAGAAAAAATGCTTGAGGAAATATGTACCGCCGTGAATGGTAAACCCGAGGTGGAGATTGACGGCAAGACCATTAGTTTCAAGGCGCCATACCGCAGGTTGCCCTTTCTGGATGCTATCAAGGAGAAAACAGGCTATGACCTGAACGGCAAATCAGAGGAAGAACTGCGTGAAATTGCAAAAAAATGCGGCATAGAGACCGATGAGTCCATGGGTAAAGGCAAGCTCATTGACGAGATTTTCGGCGAGACTTGTGAGGGAAGCTTTTTACAGCCCACATTTATCACTGACTATCCTGTCGAAATGAGTCCGCTGACCAAGATGCACCGCAGCAAGCCTGGTCTGACAGAAAGATTTGAGCTGATGGTCAATGGCAAGGAACTGGCCAATGCCTACTCTGAGCTGAACGACCCTCTGGATCAGGAAGAACGGTTCAAGGAACAGATGCGGCTTGCTGAGAAAGGAGACGACGAGGCTATGATCATTGATCAGGATTTCCTCCGCGCCTTGCAGTATGGCATGCCACCGACAAGCGGCATCGGTATAGGCATTGACCGTCTGGTAATGCTTATGACCGGGAAATTCGCCATTGGCGAAGTAATGCTCTTCCCGCAGATGAAACCTGAGAAGAAAGTGCCAAAAGATGCCGATGAGAAATTTGAAGCCCTCGGGATAGCCAAGGACATCATCCCTATCCTGCGCAAATGCGGCTACAACATCGTAACCACA
>ONKB01000024.1 GCA_900318305.1 uncultured Prevotellaceae bacterium
AAGTGGAATTCCTCAGCGTGTCGTTTGACCATGTCGCCGACTCATGGAAAGCTCTTCTGAGAAAGGAACAATTTACATGGCCACAGATAAGCAACGGTATTCCCTGGAAGAAAAACAAGAATCCTATAGCACAGGCATACAAACTCCGCTGGATTCCGACTTTCTACATTGTTGACCCTAAGGGCCATATCGTCGGAGGAGGAATAACAGCAAAAGAGGTGGAGAAACTGCTGAAAGACATGAAATAACAGGACATGAGGACTCTTTTAGACATCCACACCCACACCATAGCTTCGGGGCATGCTTTCAGTACTGTTCAGGAAATGGTAGAAGCTGCCAAAGAAAAGGGTCTCAAGGTATTAGGCATCACGGAGCATGCTCCCGGCATTCCCGGCACCTGCGACCCCATCTATTTCAAGAATCTGTATATTGTGCCGAGAATCTGGCATGGAGTAAGACTGCTCTTAGGATGTGAGCTGGATATCCTGGACACCAAAGGCACCCTGGACCTCAACGAAGAGTATTACCAGAAGATGGATATACGCATCGCCGGCATCCATTCGCTCTGCTGGGAAGGCGGCACCAAGGAGGAAAACACACAAGGAATGATTAATGCCATAAAAAATCCCTGGACACATGTTATCAGCCATCCGGGAGACGGTACGGCTGAACTGATATACGAGCCTATCGTCTTGGCAGCAAAGGAACATCACACCTTGCTGGAAATAAACTCCTCATCGATGAGGCCGACACGCCACAAGGCATCAGCCAAGGCAAACTACACAGAGATACTGCAACTCTGCAAAGCACACAGGGTGCCTATTATACTCGGCAGCGATGCCCATATCTGTTTTGACATCGCCAACTACGAATATGCCCTTCCTTTGCTTGCTGAGACGGATTTCCCCGAGGAACTTGTCATGAACGACAAGCCTGAGGCTTTTTTCAGATATCTGGACATTCCTGAAGAAATCAGCCCGCAACAACAAGAATACCGGCATTAATTAGTAACTTTGAAAGATTATAGACAACTCACTATGACCAAGAGATTTTTCATTGTCAGTTTTCTCCTTTCCTACACTGCCGCTGCCATGGCCCAAGGCCTGACAGGAACATGGAACGGAACGATAGAGATGAATACCATCCCCTTGAAAATAGTATTCCATTTCAAAGACAAGGGCTCTACAATGGACAGTCCCAGCCAGGGAGCCAGCGGCATCCCCATTGATGTTACATATCACGGAAAAGACTCTGTGTCGCTGACGTGCCAGCCCGTCAACGTCTCATATAACGGAAAACTCCATGACGGAGTCATCAAAGGGGCTTTCAAACAAAACGGACATAACCTGCGGCTGGACCTTGTGAAAGGCAACATCAAATACAAGAGGCCTCAGGAGCCACGCCCGCCTCTGCCATACTACGGCGAGGAGGTCACCTTCAAGAATCCTCATGACGGCACCGAAATAGCGGGCACACTCACGCTGCCTAAAAACTACAACGAGAAGACCCCTGTAGTTATCATGGTTAGCGGCAGCGGAATCCAGAACAGGGATGAGGAAATTGCCCACCACAAACCTTTCTTTGTCATTTCCGACTACCTGGCACGCCATGGCATAGGCGCACTCCGGTATGACGACAGATCGGCAGGACTGTCCAAGGGCGATGCCTCCAAAGCAACAACGGAGACATTTGCACAGGACGCCGAAGCCGCTGTCAAGTATATCAAGGAAAAACAGCATTTCAACAACGTAGGCATACTTGGCCACAGCGAAGGCGGCACCATAGGCATCATGCTCGGCAAGAAAAACATAGTGAAGTTTGTCGTATCGCTCGCAGGTCCTGCCATACAGGGAAAAGACCTGCTGGTAAAGCAAAGCCAGACGCTGCTGAACAGCCAGAAAGCACCAGAAGTCATCATCACCAAATACGGAAGGGTGTTGAACAAGGTATATAGCATGCGCATTGACGGGGAGCAATTCAATGACCCCGATGCAAAAATCGCCGAAATCTCCACAGCCCTGAATACTTCCATCCCTCCGTTTATGCAAACGAGGATAAAAGACATCATGAAGAGCTGGACACCGTGGATAGATTTCTTTATCAAATACGACCCTGCAAACGACATCAAAGACATCAAGGTACCCGTGCTGGCCATGTATGGCGAGCTTGACACCCAAGTGAGTTCGCAGGAGAACATGCTGGCCATGACACAGAACCTGCCAGAGAATCCGCTGTCACAGGTACGCTCATTCCCCGAACTGAACCACCTGTTCCAGCATTGCAAGACAGGCAGCATATTTGAATATGGCGATATAGAAGAAACCATCTCTCCTGAGATTCTTCAAAAAATAGCGACCTGGATAAAATCTGTCAAATAACAATAAACATTGTATTCGCTCATGGACAAGGAGATTACATTGAAATACCAGAGCCTCACATGGGATGAGCTCAACGAGCAGGACAAAGAATTGATTGAAAAAGCCAAGAAGGCAAGCCTGTACAGCTATGCCCCTTTCTCACAATTTTACGTAGGCTGTGCCGTCATGCTGGAAAACGGGATTACGGTGACTGGGAACAACCAGGAAAATGCGTCTTTCCCCTGCGGGACATGTGCGGAACGCGCCGCCATATACAACGCCCACTCCAATTACCCGGAATATGCCCCGACAACCATTGCCATCACGGCAAGAGTGAAAGACGGCAACTTCATCAGCCACCCTCTCCCACCCTGCGGAGCCTGCAGGCAGTCGCTGCTTGAAATGGAACATATCTACCACAAGCCTCTGCGCATATTGCTCTACTCAACAACTGAAACATACATCATACCCAGCATTCAAGACTTGCTGCCCATACAATTTGAGGCATCCATGATGGAATGAACAAAACAGCATCAAACAACTATACAATAAGGAACAAATGATCACAGTAACAGACTTAGCCATTCAATTCGGCAAACAAATACTTTACAAAGACGTCAACCTTAAATTCACCAACGGAAACATCTACGGCATCATCGGAGCCAACGGTGCAGGAAAATCTACATTAGTGCGCGCCATCGCTGGAGAACTGGAACCTTCCAAGGGTACCATAGAATTCGGCCCGGGCGAAAGGATGTCGGTATTGAGCCAGGACCACTTCAAATTTGACGAATTTACCGTCCTCGACACCGTACTGATGGGCCACAGGGAACTATGGGACGTCATGAACAAACGCAACGAGATCTACAGCAAGGAGGACTTTTCAGAGGAAGACGGCATTAAAGCCGCCGAGTATGAAGAGACTTTCGCCAACCTTGACGGATACAACGCTGAGAGTGACGCAGGCTCCCTGCTGGAACAATTGGGCATTCCCGTTGCCAAGCACAAGCAACTGATGAAAGAACTGTCGGGTAAGGAAAAGGTGCGCGTCATGCTGGCACAGGCTCTTTTCGGCAATCCTGACAACCTGCTCCTTGACGAGCCGACCAACGACCTTGACCTTGAAACTGTTGAATGGTTAGAGGATTATCTCGGAAACTACGAACACACCGTATTGGTAGTGAGCCACGACCGCCACTTCCTGGATGCCATATCCACACACACCGTGGACATCGACTACGGCAAAATCACTCTTTTTGCCGGCAACTACTCTTTCTGGTACGAGAGCAGCCAGCTGGCCCTCCGTCAGGCACAAAACCAGAAGATGAAAGCCGAAGAAAAGAAAAAACAGCTGGAAGAGTTCATACGGCGTTTCTCGGCCAACGTTGCAAAAAGCCGTCAGACGACAAGCCGCAAAAAGATGCTGGAAAAACTCAACGTGGAAGAGATACAACCCTCAACACGCAAATATCCGGGAATTATCTTTAAAATGGATCGTGAGCCAGGCAACCAGATTCTTGAGGTAGAGAACCTCAAGGCTGTTGCCGAAGACGGCACCCTGCTGTTCAAGAACCTGACATTCAACGTTGAGAAGGACGAGAAAATTGTATTCATCAGCCATGACCCAAGGGCAATGACCGCATTGTTTGAAATCATCACAGGCAATCAGGAACCCGTTGAGGGCTCTTACAAATGGGGCGTCACAATTTCGACCGCTTACCTGCCCGTGGACAACGGCAAATTCTTTGAGAACGATCTTAACATGCTGGAATGGCTCAGTCAATTCGGCACTGGCAACGAAGTATATTTCAAAGGCTTCCTCGGCAGGATGCTCTTCAGCGGCGAGGAAGTACTGAAAAAAGTCAAGGTCCTGTCGGGAGGCGAGAAAATGAGATGTATGATTGCGCGCATGCAACTTACAGACGCTAACTGTCTCATACTTGACACACCTACCAACCATCTCGACCTGGAAAGTATCCAGGCTTTCAACAACAACCTTAAACTCTTCAAGGGGAACTTGCTGTTTGCCAGCCATGACCACGAGTTTATCAACAGTCTGGCAAATCGCGTCATAGAACTCACCCCCAACGGCAATTTAGATAAACTGACCACATACGACGACTATATCCACGACGACCACATCAAGGAATTACGTCAAAAACTATATGAAAAATCATAATTCCGTTTCTTTGGTACAAATTTTGTATTAAGGATAAAAGAATCAAGTTTTAACGGTATGAGCAAGAAAAAGAATAAATTCAACTCGCAAGAAAACAACTATCAGCCTTCTGACGAGCAAGAGTGTGCTGCAATGAACAACACAACAGATGCGGAGGCTGCAACAGAAGAGTCTGACGCCCAGGACAAGGATACTTCAGGCAATGATGAGAAGATTGCTGAGTTGGAGGCACAAATAGCAAATTACAAAGAGCAAATCCTACGTCAGGCAGCCGAGTTTGACAACTATCGCAAACGCACAAAGAAAGAAATCAGCGAATACATACTGAATGGCGGTGAGAAAATCCTGACTGCTCTGCTTCCCGTCCTGGACGATATGGAAAGAGCAGAAAAGAACATGGAGACCGCTGACGACGTGGAAGCTTTGAAAGAAGGCCTCAACCTTATCTCCAAGAAACTTATGAGTATCCTTGAAGCCAACGGCCTCAAGAAGATTGAAACTGAGAACGAAGATTTCAACACAGACTTCCATGAGGCTATCGCCATGATACCCGCTCCTTCTGACGACATGAAAGGCAAAGTGATTGATTGCGTCCAGACAGGATACAAACTCAACGACAAAGTCATCCGCCACGCCAAAGTGGCTATCGGGCAATAAACGCAGATAGGTGTAAGATGGAAAAAAGAGACTACTACGAAGTCCTCGGTATAGAAAAAAACGCAACTGACGACGAGATAAAAAAGGCTTACAAAAAACAAGCCATCAAATATCACCCCGACAGGAATCCCGGCAACAAGGAAGCCGAGGAGAAATTCAAAGAGGCAGCTGAGGCATACGAGGTTTTGCATGACCCGCAGAAAAGGGCTCAGTATGACCGTTTCGGCTTCAGCGGCTTAAACCAAAACGGCTTTAGCGGTGGAGGAATGAATATGGAGGATATCTTCTCCATGTTTGGTGATATCTTCGGAGGTCATGCCGCCGGAGGCTTTGAGGGATTCAGCGGCTTTGGCGGTTTCGGGGGCTTCGGCAGAGGCAACAGATCTGAGCAGCAATACAGAGGCAGCGACTTACGCATCAAGATAAGAATGTCGCTCGAAGAGATTTACACCGGCATTGAAAAGAAGATTAAAGTCAAGAAATACATCACTTGCCCGGACTGCAAAGGCTCTGGCTGCGAAGGAAACAGCGGCATGGAAACTTGCTACAACTGCAACGGCTCGGGATATGTCACCAAGGTCAGACAGAGTTTCCTAGGCATGATGCAGACACAAACACCATGTACCACTTGTAACGGAGAAGGCAGAATCATCAAAAACAAGTGCAAGAAGTGTAATGGCGAAGGGGTTATCTATGGCGAGGAAATAATCGACATAAAGATACCTGCAGGCATTACCGGCGACATGATATACACTATACGCGGAAAAGGTAATGCGGGACGGAGAAACGGCATCACTGGAGACATACAGGTAGTCATTGACGAAATTCCCAACGACAAGTTTATCCGTAACGAGAAAGACATCATCTACAATCTCCTGCTTTCGGTTCCCCAGGCCGCCCTGGGTTGCACGGTGGAGGTTCCCACCCTCAGCGGCAAGGCAAGTATCGCCATTGAGCCTGGAACACAGCCCGGCAAAGTACTGAAACTTAGGGGGAAAGGCATCCCAGCTGTCAAAGACTACGATTCCACAGGTGATGGCAACGAAATTATAAAAATCAGCGTCTATATCCCTGAGAAACTGACCACCCAAGAGCGTGAGAAACTCAAGGAATTAAATGATTGTGAGCATTTCAAGCCTAACGAGAAAATCACCAAGACGATATTTGAAAAATTCAAGACCTTCTTCAACTGATGACTTATCAGGAAACCGTTGATTATTTATTTCGTCTGGCGCCGTCCTTTCAGAAAGTAGGTAACTCCGGATACAAGGAAGGACTGGAGAACTCCTTGCTGCTGGATACCCATCTGGAACATCCACACCGTTTCTATAAGTGCATCCATATTGCCGGCACCAATGGCAAAGGCACTACAGCACACACTATAGCTGCCATTCTTCAAGATGCCGGCTACCGTGTAGGCCTCTACACATCTCCTCACCTGCTGGATTTCAGGGAAAGGATAAGAGTCAACGGTGAACCCATACCAGAAAACGATGTAGTAGGTTTCATTGAAAAAGAAAAGGCTTTCTTTGAGCCTCTACAGCCCAGTTTCTTTGAATTGACAACGGCCATGGCATTCTGGTATTTCAAAAAGTGCCATATAGATTATGCCGTCATAGAAGTGGGTTTAGGAGGCCGTCTGGATTGCACTAATATCATATCGCCAATCCTCAGCATCATTACAAACATCAGTCTCGATCATACCCAATACCTGGGTACCACCTTAAAACAAATTGCGTCGGAAAAAGCAGGAATCATGAAAAAGAATATTCCTGTCATCATCGGCGAAGCCTTACCAGAGACAAGACATGAGTTTATCACCCATGCACAAGAGACTGGCACACCTATCACCTTTGCTGAGGACACGCCTTTTGTCTTTCAGTCAGAACCTGACAAAGTCAATGGCGGCATCATCTACAAGACAAGCATCATTGAACAACTCCACGGCGAACTCAGCGGTTTCTATCAAACCAAGAACACAAATACCATTCTGCACGCCATTGTTGCACTGCAAAAACAAGGCATAAATATCAGCACAAGCAATATTGTGAACGGATTTAACAATGTCTGTAAGACGACTGGGCTAAGAGGCAGATGGCAATTCATCAGCGAGACGCCAAAAACAGTTTGCGACACAGGACATAACGAAGGTGGTTTCAGGTATATCGTGGAACAGTTGAAAGCCCAGGAATACAGGAAACTGCGTATTGTTTTCGGCATGGTTAGTGATAAAGACATCAATGCCGTCCTTCAACTATTACCTGAGCAAGCTATATATTATTTTACCCAATCTAACTCCACCAGGGCTCTTCCCGCAACTGAACTGAAGAAACAGGCTCAGTCCTACGGTTTAAAGGGAGACAGCTATGCTTCAGTTGCCGAAGCCTATCAGGCTGCCAGGAAAGAAGCCAACAAAAATGACTTCATCTATATTGGAGGAAGCACTTATGTGGTCGCCGAACTTCTGGAAGCATTAGGAGAAACAGAATCTCCTGCAAATCCTGTGTTTGCTTAGAGATTGTAATTAGAAAAAAAACATGTTACTTTTCTGTTTTTCAGCCAATAAAATATGACAAAATTCCGAACAAAGAAAAAACGGAATAAAATTACCAGCTTTTTTTTTGCTAAGTAGGAGCAATTTAGTTATATTTGCAAAGTAAACGTATCAATTGTATTTATGAGCAAGTATAATTTATGTAGTTTGTTTGCCAAAGATTTCCAAAAAGAAATTGACGGAAAGCAAACAAACTTATATATCCTTAAGAATATTCATGGTGCAGAAATAGCCATAACCAATTATGGCGGCTCATTGGTGGGCATCATGGTACCCGACAGGAACGGCAACTTCGCCAACGTCATTCAGGGACATGACAACATTGATGACTGCATCAATAGTCCTGAGCCTTTTTTGAGCACTTTAGTGGGTCGCTACGGCAACCGTATATGCAAAGGCAAATTCACCCTTGACGGCAAGGAATACTCTTTAGCCATCAATAATGGTCCTAACCATCTTCATGGGGGTCCTACCGGATTTCATGCAAGAGTATGGGATGTCCTTTCAGCCAGCAACAATGCCATGGTGCTTCAATACACCTCTGCCGATGGAGAAGAAGGCTTCCCTGGCAACTTGGTCATGAAAGTGACATACACCTGGACAGACAACAACGAGTTGTTTATTGATTACGAAGGAACAACGGACAAGAAGACTGTGGTAAACATGACAAGTCACGGTTTCTTCTCCTTATCGGGAATTGCCAATCCCACCCCAAGTGCAATGAATGTCATCTGCCAGATAAATGCTGACTATTTCGTTCCTATCGACGAGACCTCAATCCCCACAGGGGAGATTCTCAGCGTCAAAGGCACTCCTTTTGACTTTACCACACCGCATGTTATCGGTGAGAGAATAGATGACATACAAAATGAGCAGATAAAGCGTGGTGCCGGATACGACCATTGTTTTGTCCTCAACAAAAAACAACCTGGCGAATTCAGCTTCGCCGTAAAAGTGGTTGAGCCAGAAAGCGGCCGCTCTATGGAAGTCTATACGACAGAGCCGGGAGTGCAGTTCTATTCAGACAACTGGGCAAACGGATTCAAGGGACAATGTGGTGCCACATTCCCGAAACGCAGTGCCATCTGTTTTGAGGCACAGCATTTCCCCGACTCTCCCAACCGTCCGTATTTCCCGTCGGTTGTGCTGGCACCAGGACAGGTTTACACCCAGAAGACCATGTACAAATTTGGCATAGAAAACTAAAACTCAACAAAATATTAAATTTATAAACTTTTATAATTATGGCGCAAAAATCTAAACAATGGGCAGCGATTATCATGATGATTGCTCTCTTCGGTATGATTGCATTTGTAACTAACTTGTGTTCACCTATGGCAATCATCGTTAAAAACCAATTTGGAGCTTCTGATACTCTGGCACAAATCGGTAATTACGGCAACTTCATAGCATATCTGGTGATGGGTATTCCCTCTGGTATGCTGATAGCAAAATATGGTTACAAGAAAACCGCTTTGATGGCATTAGTTGTCGGCATTATCGGTATCCTTCTGGAATACTTCTCTGGTCAGGCCGGCAGTTTCCTTATCTACCTCATCGGTGCATTCATCAGCGGTTTCTGCATGTGCATGCTTAACACCGTTGTAAATCCTTTGTTAAATGTACTCGGCGGTGAAGGGAAAACAGGTAATCAGCTGATTCAAATTGGCGGTTCTTGCAACTCCGCATGTGCCGTAGCTGTTTATATCATCATGGGTGCGTTGATTGGTGACGCCGCAAAAGCCAAGATAGATGATGCCACACCTGCTCTTTTCATAGCACTGGCTATCTTCATCATTGCGTTCATTGTTCTCATCTTTACAAAAATCGAGGAGCCCGAACAAGCTCCTGTTCAGACTTCATTGATTGCAGGCGCACTGAAATATCGTCATTTCAGCCTTGGCGCTTTGGCTATCTTCCTTTACATGAGTGTCGAGGTAGGTACTCCTACTTATTTGCTGCAATATATGACCAATGAGGCAGGTCCTAACGGATTAGGAATGGATGCCGGCATTGTAGGCCTTATCGTTGCCGTTTATTGGTTAATGATGTTTGTCGGTCGTCTCGTAGGTGGTGCTATCGGAGGAAAGGTTTCAAGCCGTGCCATGATTTCCACAGTTGCCTCTTGCGCAGTTGTCCTTATTCTATTCGGCATCTTCGCTCCAAAGGACATTACTGTAAATGTTCCAGGTATCGACTGGGCAAATCTTTCTGTCATCTCTGCAGAAGTGCCAATCGGCGTTTTGGCATTTATCCTTGTAGGACTTTGCACTTCTGTAATGTGGGGTGGTATTTTCAATATGGCTGTTGAAGGACTCGGCAAATACACAGCAGTTGCTTCCGGTATCTTCATGACAATGGTATTCGGTTGCGCCGTTATGGTATTCGTTCAGGCACAAGTAGCTGAAGCTACAGGATCTTACCTGACCAGTTACTTCGTACCACTGGCATGTGTGATATACATCCTGTTCTACGCCCTTGTTGGCAGCCGCTTTACAAAGAAAGAAGAATAATCAAATTAATATTTAACAAATAGTTTTATTCCATTATGAAACTTACTATAGAAGACGTTCGCACACGTTTTATCAAGCATTTCGACGGAAGCACAGGAAGTGTTTACGCTGCTCCCGGTCGTATCAATCTCATCGGTGAGCACACAGATTATAATGACGGATTCGTTTTCCCCGGAGCAGTTGAGCAAGGCATGATTGCCGAGATTAAACCAAACGGCACACGCAAAGTCAGAGCTTACTCCATAGACATGAAAGACCTCACAGAGTTTTCTCTTGATGACGAAAAAGGTCCATCAGCATCTTGGGCACGCTATATCTTCGGTGTTTGCCGCGAGATGATGGCATTAGGAGTTCCCGTACAGGGTTTCAACACGGCTTTTGCAGGAGACGTTCCTCTCGGAGCCGGAATGTCCTCATCAGCAGCATTGGAGAGTGTCTATGCTTTTGCCCTCAATGACCTCTGGGGTGAAAATAAAATTGAGAAAATGGAACTTGCCCGCGTTGGTCAGCGCACAGAACACAAGTACATTGGTTGCAACTGTGGCATCATGGATCAGGCTATCAGTATCCTGGGAAAGAAAGGTGCTTTGATGCGTCTTGACTGCCGCAGCGGAGAATACAACTACTTCCCCTGGAATCCTAAAGGATACAAGCTCGTACTTGTCAACTCATGCGTAAAACACGAATTAGTAGGTTCTCCTTACAACGATCGTCGTAAGAGTTGCGAAAATGCCGCAGCTGCCATCAACAAGAAATTCCCAGATGTTAAGTCTCTACGCGATGCCACTTACGAGCAATTAGATGCCGTACGTGGAGATATCAGCGAGGAAGACGCTATGCGTGCACACTATGTAATTGGTGAGCGCGAACGTGTCCTGACTGTTTGCGACGCATTAGAGAAAGGTGACTACGAAACAGTAGGTCAGATGATGTATGAAACCCATGAGGGACTCAGCAAAGAATATGAAGTATCTTGCGAAGAACTGGATTTCCTCAATGATATCGCCAAGGAAGAAGGTGTTACGGGTTCACGCATCATGGGTGGTGGCTTTGGAGGTTGCACCATTAACCTTATCAGCGAAGAACTTTATAACAACTTCGTAAAAGTGGTTGTCCAGAAATTCAAGGAGAAATTCGGGAAGAAGCCTGTTATCATTGATGTTGTGATTGGTGACGGCGCCCGCAAACTACTCTAAGAACAACATTCATACAAAAAAAAGAGGTAGAAACTAATTCTACCTCTTTTTTGTACCCCCAAGACGACAAGCCTGGACAAACAGAAGTATCTGGGCAGAATAGTATGTCACCATTATCCAATATGCAGAATATGGAACTTTTGTCACAAACTTGTTACACCCAAGTATCGTATCTGAAAGAAGAAACAAAAAAGCCCCTATTAAGAACATAGGACGACCTGTAAGCCATGCTAACATAAACATGGTAATAATCAACGTAATATACACAGAAACACCTGTCAGAAAGACGCTGTTGCCTATTGTTGGCAGGACAGCAATGACAACTGACATAAACCACAATGAGCATACAAGAGCACACGGAGAAGCTTTCCTCATATTCAAGGATACAGATTGTCTGTGTATCAAGCCCCCAAAATAGGTTATAAATGCAATATGTGCCAGAGCGAAGCTGCCCATCTGCAAAAGAAATATGTGGCAAGAACCTGCGTAATCACCTATTGCAGAGAAAAGCATCGCCAAGAACATAGGCAATGAACGAAGACGCACTGCAGCAACAGACAGAAAAAGAAGAGGCACTGCTACCTTGTGCGCTATATGTAGCGGAGAAAAGAAAATGAGACACAAAACAATATAGACAGCAACTATGCTTGCTATTTCCTTAGTCCCAACAGGTAATTCTCTATTGACAATCATATCATCCAATCTGTTAAACAGTTAAATTGCTTTCGTAACTTCATCAAACTATTTTCGGCCGGCACCTGGCACACAACTTGATGTGACGGTTTCTATATGAACAATGCCAGCTATAATAAAACAAGACTATAGCTGGCATTCCTTCGTAAGAGCGGTAGACGAGACTCGAACTCGCGACATTCGGCTTGGGAAGCCGACGCTCTACCAACTGAGCTACTACCGCATTGCGTTGCAAAAGTAATCAAAATTTTTATAACAAACACCTACTTTATTCCTATTTCTTTGGCGTCTCAGCCTGTTTGCTGAGCAATGCGTCTATCTCGGAAAATTTCTTACCCATATTCAGAGAAAGATATATGCGGTACAACAGAGGAGCCCATCGGTTCTTATCTTCAGGACGCAGTTTCATATATTTCTCCATATACGGCAGAGCTTCTTTGAAGAGATCCCTGGCTTTTTGTTTGTTTGTACTATAATTCTTTGCGTTGATATTCGGTTTAATATTATCATCTATTTCAACGGCCTTGTTAAAATAGCTGCCACCAACATAAAACCAGCAATCAACATTCGTAGAGTCAACAGCAAGGATATCCTTTGAGAGTGTTATGCAATCATCATAATTCTTCATGTTGTACAGAACTACAGACTTAGCAAACTTCACGATGTTCTTGTTGGGATTCAGCGACAGAATACTGTCGGCCAAGGCCAATGATTTATTAAACTGATATGTCTTATTATAATAATCCATCAAGTTGGTGAAAAAGAACATATCATAGGGCTCTTTTTCCATCCCTTCCTTCAACTCTTTTTCATAATTCAAGGAGTCTTTTAACTGGGCATAGGAGACTGCGCGATACTGGTAATACAAATCCGAGTTTGCAGAGTCCTTTATTGCTACGTCGGAATACTTGAAAACATTCTTATAGTCTTTCAATTCGTAGCAACATGACATATACCAGAATGCGGCACGAGGCATTTTATTATCCGTGTTTTTCAAATCTGCCTTAGCAAACAACGGTTGATCGGCAGCATCAAGGTACATGGACCAGAACTTAGCTGCATTAGCATAGTCTTTTTTACGTGTAAAGAAAATACCGGCATTATAAAGATTCAGATATTTATTTATCACCAAATCGTATCCCTTTGAACGATATTTCAATTTCACTTTTCCATTCTTTCCTGGCAAACGGTCTTTCTCGTCACATTTCAGCACATAGTCAAACATGCCATATGTGGTATTGAAGAACGACACGGTGTCATATGCCTGTTTCAGGTAGACTTTAGTGTTTTCCACATCATTAGCTTTTCTATAGCATAACGCTGCATGATAGTACAAAGAGGGAGCATCCTTAAAGTCATCGTCTTTTTCCAGGTTCTGGATGGTCGGCAGAATTGAAGTGATAGCACCTCCGTTCTTGATATAATTATGCAACGGCTTGTATTCCTTTTGTCCCAGGAGGTCGACAAAAGAACATAAATATAAAATCACAAAAAAGAATATACACCTCATCATGACTTTTCTATTATTCACCCACAAAAATACTTATTTACGGAATACAACGATAATAAATAACTTAAAAATCATCAACGCAAGCGCCATCTATCCTTATCCCATATAAGAGGTAGCAATATCGTCTCAGCGGAATTATCAGAAAACCTAAGAGTCAGGAAAGTATTAGCATAGTTACCATCATACTTTATCTCAGCACGGGTACACTCAATGCTAACACAGGAATCCTTTTCTGCTTTATTTGTACGTACCATCTGCTTAACAAGAACTTTCATCTTGCTTTTGTACTCCTCAGAGGCACTGTCACAAGAAATCATGGATTGAATATACTCGTCGTATTTCTCTTCCATGATGCACTTGGCATAATAGACTGCCGCCTCCTCCGGTTTGTCCTTTGATGAAACGGCCTTATTTGATTTGCTGCAAGATACAAGACAAATCAATACAAATATATATAACAGCGATTTCATTACTTCTGGCGAATAAAAATTCTGATAGGAGTTCCCTTAAAATCCCATTTCTCACGAATCTTATTCTCAAGGAACCTAATATATGGTTCCTTAATATACTGGGGCAGATTAGCGTAGAAGATAAATGTCGGTACTTGGGTATCCGGCAACTGAGAGCAATACTTTATTTTAATATATTTACCCTTCATTGATGGGGGCGGATAAGCCTCAATCAGAGGCAGCATTGTCTCGTTTAGCTTTGATGTGCTGATATTCTTTTTCTTCTTACCATATACTTCATTGGCTGCCTGTAATACTTTGAAAATATTTTTATTTGTCAAAGCCGAGCCAAATAGTATGGGATAATCGGTAAACGGTGCTGTTCTGGAATAGATTGTATTCTCAAAATATTTTATCGCTTCCTTCGACTTATCCTCAATTACATCCCACTTGTTCACAAACAATACAAGACCTTTGAGGTTGTGCTGGATTAGACGATATATATTCATATCCTGAGCCTCAATACCCCGTTGACCATCTACCATCAACACACATACATCGGAATTCTCTATGGCACGTATAGAGCGCATAACCGAATAGAACTCCAAGTCCTCATTCACCTTAGTTTTTTTACGGATACCCGCAGTATCAACCAGGTAGAAATCCATCCCGAACTTGTTATAACGGGTATCTATAGAGTCGCGTGTTGTTCCAGCTATATCAGTCACAATATGTCTCTCCTCACCCATGAAGGCATTTATCAAACTGCTCTTCCCTACATTTGGTCGTCCAACTATCGCAAAACGCGGAACAGAATGGTCCTCGTCGTCCGTCTGAGGCTTATCAAAATTCTTCACAATCTCATCCAGCAAATCACCTGTACCGCTGCCGGAAAGAGCTGATATACAATAAGGATCTCCTAATCCGAGAGAATAGAACTCAGCAGAATTGTATATCAAGCTATTGTTGTCGGTTTTATTTGAGACCACATAAACGGGTTTCTTGATACGGCGAAGAATATCGGCCAATTCATTATCGATATCCGTGATACCAGTTGTGATATCGACAACAAACAAGATAACGTCTGCTTCATCGGCAGCTATACTGACCTGACGTCTGATCTCATCCTCAAAGATATCATCAGTTTTTGCTACCCAGCCCCCTGTGTCAACGAGGGAAAAAGTCTGGCCATTCCACTCAACAGTTCCATACTGACGATCACGCGTTGTGCCAGAAATTTCACTGACAATAGCTTGACGTGTTTTAGTCAAGCGGTTAAACAATGTTGATTTGCCGACATTAGGGCGTCCTACTATAGATACTATATTACTCATACGAATTAACTTCTTATTTTAAATTAGTCCCTCAAAGGATTATAACCAAAAGAGCTCAACTGTTTCTCTGAATTACGCCAGCCCTTATTAACCCTGACAAAGATACGCAGGAAAACTTTTTGAGCCAGAAAGATCTCAATAGATTTTCGGGCTTCTGTGGAAATCTTTTTAAGGGCAACCCCCTGATGACCTATGATTATACCCTTTTGACTCTCATGCTCAACATATATTGTAGCTTCGATTCTCACGATACGCTCATCTTCCTTGTAAGAATTTACAACCACTTCTGTACAATAGGGTATTTCCTTATCATAGTACAGCAGTATTTTCTCCCTGATGATCTCTGACACAAAGAACCTGACAGGCCGGTCAGTCAGTTGGTCTTTCTCAAAATACGGAGGATTCTCAGGCAGCAGTTCCTTAATGCGTCTCAAAACATTGTCCACATTAAATTTGGCCTTAGCCGAGACTGGAAATATCTCAGCCTCCGGAATCAATGCCTTCCACTCTTCCACAAGTTTGTTCAGTTCCTTCTCATTAGTTAAGTCTATCTTGTTAATAACAACTATTTTGGGTACACCTGCAAGGTTATTTACATTATCAATAAAGTCCAAGTTCTTTTCAGACGTCTCAACCACGTCAGTAACATATACAAGAACATCCACATCTATCAGAGCCTCATTGCTAAATGCACGCATTGACTCCTGTAACTTGTAATGAGGTTTCAGCACACCAGGCGTGTCCGAGAACACAATCTGGTAATCCTCCTCATTAAGTATACCCATGATGCGGTGGCGGGTCGTCTGAGACTTAAATGTAGCTATTGATATTCTCTCACCTACAAAATAGTTCATTAACGTAGACTTGCCTACGTTCGGATTACCAACTATATTTACAAAACCTGACTTAAATCCCATCTTCTATTGTGTTAATTAAAAACTGAAAAACGCCTGCTCCCTTTTGAGTTCAGAGGAAGCAGGACGTAATATGAATTATTTGGAAGAAGGAATCAGGCTTCAGAATCATACGCCCACTTCAAGTATGCGGAGCCAAAGACAAAGCCCGCACCAAAAGCAGTCAGAATGATTTTATCGCCTTTCTTCAATTTCTTCTCAAAATCCCACAAAGCAAGAGGAAGACTCGCCGCACTTGTATTACCATAGCGCTCTATATTCACAAGCACTTTATCCATAGGCATCTCCAGTGTATTTGCTACTGCCTGAATAATGCGGACATTTGCCTGATGAGGAATTATCCAGTCCAAGTTGTCCTTGTTAAGATTATTGCGCTCAGCAACTTCTGCCGTCAACTTACTCATATTGGTTACAGCATACTTAAATACTGTCCTACCCTCTTGATGAATATAGTGCATC
Organism: uncultured Prevotellaceae bacterium; assembly: GCA_900318305.1. GTDB lineage: Bacteria > Bacteroidota > Bacteroidia > Bacteroidales > Bacteroidaceae > UBA6382. The sequence continues at coordinate 16,816 of ONKB01000024.1, forward strand.
TTGTTATCCACCGTTGCATGAGTGGGAACATTTACGCTTCCACCCGCAGGCAAATGAAGATACTGGAAGCCCGAGCCATCTGTTCTCAAGATGCTGTCTTGCCAGCCGAGATCTTCCTCTGTGCCTTCAACCAGCACAGCACCCGATCCGTCACCAAAAATAGGACATGTTGAGCGGTCAGTATAATCTACGAAAGAAGATGTCTTCTCCGCACCGACAACGACAATTCTTTTGTATCTTCCACTCTCAATCATACACGAGGCGGTATCCATAGAATATATAAAGCCACAACATGCTGCTTCCAAGTCATATGCAAAAGCCTTTGTGAAATGCATTTCCTCAACAATTGCCGATGCGTTTGAAGGATAATGATAATCTGGTGTACATGTCGCACATATCACACCATCGATTGTTTCAGGATCCACTCCTGTCTTGTCAAGCAACTGTCTTACGGCCTTCTTTGCCATATAGCCACTACCAAGACCTTCCTCTTTCAAGATGCGGCGTTCCTTGACACCGATGCGAGTCATAATCCACTCGTCATTGGTATCCACCATTTGAGAGAGTTCGTCATTGGTCAGAACATAGTCAGGCACATATCCGCCTACGCCAGTAATGATTGCATGAATCTTGCTCATTCCTGCGGTCTTATTTATTCTGCTACGGCTTTCTCAACAGCCAGTTTCCCTCTGTAGTAACCACAACTTGGACATACTGTATGATAAACATACCACTCTCCGCAATTAGGACATTTTGCCAATGTAGGAGCTACAGCCTTATCATGGGTTCTTCTCTTTAATGTTCTGGTTTTAGATTGTCTTCTTTTAGGATGTGCCATTTCTATTAATGTTTTATGTTATTTTTTAATTCACCAAATATTGTTTCAACTGATCTTCCATCTCTGCATTACACTCACCGTCTGCATGGACATGACGTTCAGGTATTGACAAGATGATAAAATCGTATATCAATGGTTCCAAGTCCAAATCGTCGTCTTCTGTCACATAGACATAGTCATCATCCTCACGAGGAGTCTTCACAACCTTAACGACCACCTCATTGTCTGACATAATATCCAAGTTCATATCTCCCATGCAGCGAGTGCATAATGTTGACACATAGCCTTGCAGCTTTATCTGGATATTAAACGCTTTTTCTTTCTTTACAATCTTCACGTTCGCCTCTACGCTTCCATGCTGTATCGGAGAATAGGTTTTCTCCGCAAAAAAGTCGTCTTCAATTATAAAGTGAAGTTCGGCCGCTGGAGTGCGCATTGTACTCAGATTGAACTTATAAGACGTCATATCAAACTATTGGCGTGCAAAATTACGCATTTTTTTTGATGTAGACAAAGGTTTGGGTCCTTTTTATTTGATATATAAAGCAGTATTTTTCTCTTTTCACTTTGTTGAGTCACAAACAGCGCGGAAATAGCCCACACTCTCCGCAATGCCGAGGAACGGATTGGTCATATCTTTCTCATATTCCAAACTGCACGAACCAGAGTACCCTACCTTTCTCAGAAGTTTAACAAAGCGCGGGAAATCTATCTTGCCTCTTCCGAGTTCAATGGCATGATCCTTTTTGGTATTGCCCGTCACATCTTTTAAGTGAATATCAAATACCCTCGAAGAATATTTCTTCAAATCCTCCAACGGATCTTGATTATAGCGAAGGTCATGGCCAATATCCAGACACATCCCCATTCGCCCATCCCTATGGTTTACATTATTCCATATGTCTGTAGCAGAGGGATACAGTTTCATATCGGGACCATGCAGATGGATAGCCAGCTTGATATCATATTCCTTGACCTTCTGTTCTGTATAGTCAAGGAGCTCATAGTTAGGAACACCCACCAGCAATTTAACACCAACGCGCTGTGCATAATCAAAGGCAACGTCAACTTCTTCCTTTGATTTCATATAGATTGGTCCCACAGCATACCCCGTAACATTCTTGGATTGCAATTTGGCATGAAACGCCTTTATCTGCTCTGCGTTACTATCCAGAGGAAGATGGAAGTTTTTAATGCACAGATAATGCACATCCAATTTCTGCATAGTTTCCAGCGTCTTATCAATGTCAAATTTGACAAAAGTATATCCTGCCATACCTAAACGAAAAGCATCCTCCTTGGAAGGCAACTTCATTTTCGGCAATTTATCTGATGATGCAGACACAGCAGTTGCCATATCGGGCACTGCTGAAAGAGCCAAGCTGGCCAAACCTGTTTTAAGAAATAGTCTTCTATCCATAATTATTTGTTTTTAAAAATTTTTCAATCGATCGAGCCTCACCCTCACTTCCTGTCGGGGTTATCACAGATACCACCCGCTTGCCTGTTACAAACTGTTTGGTTTTAGGATTTATAATATGCCGTCTTTCTGAAGTATCGTTTCCTGAAGTAGTCAGGCACTCGTCGTGAAGTTCCACGCTCTGCCCTGTCTCTGGATTGACTATTGTCCATCTCTTTCCTTCCGAACGCATGCCTAAGGCCATTACCGAACTATTTCCCATATTAACCAAGGCGTTCTCAATACCTGAATCAGCAAGCAAAAGGCGTATTTTGTCCAAGGCATAGCCCTTCAAGAATCCCGACAGGTTATAACGACCCTCAACATTCACATCAAACATACCATCAGTTTTTATTCTCCATTTCTCACATATCAGGAGAATCTCTCTAAGTTCTTTGTCAAGTTGTTCCAATTCAAGCTGTCCAGTATTATACTTGGATAACTCACTTTC